>DAOUMH010000036.1:0-18992 GCA_034411815.1 Dehalococcoidales bacterium
TTCGTGTACCCGCCTTTTCGGGCATTCTCCCTGGCTAGGTCCAACATTTCAGCGGTCATATCAATGCCGATAATTTTTCCTCTGGGTCCAACTTTAGACGATGCTAGAAAGCAGTCGAAGCCAGCGCCGGAGCCAAGATCCAGCACTATCTCTCCCTCTTTTAACAATGCCAACGCCACCGGGTTACCGCAGCCGAGACCGAGGTTAGCCCCTTCAGGAGCCATATTGGTTTCTTCATTACTGTAGCCGATATTCTTGCCGATGGCAGATGCCAGGTTAGTGCTTGTCCCGCAGCATGAACTACCCTTGGAATTCGACCCGCAACAACAACTTGAACCAGCCTGGGCAGCTATTTTACCATATCGCTCCCTGACTATCTTTTGGATTTCTTCTTTCTTCATGTCTTTCTCCTTTTACTTATTGCAAAACTTTATTTCGTTTACTCACTACTACTGTTTCGATGCGTTTCCGTACATCTTCGTGTTGAAAATATTTACGCTGGAAAAACAGCGCAACGTTCACCAAGCCGATGAGTACCGGCACTTCTACGAGGGGCCCGATAACGGCAGCAAAAGCTTGTCCTGAGCTAATGCCAAATACAGCCACCGCCACAGCTATCGCCAGCTCGAAGTTGTTGCTAGCAGCCGTGAAGGCGATGGTAGTGGTTTTGGAATAATCAGCCCCTGCCTTCTTACCCATATAGAAGGAAACCAGGAACATGACAACGAAGTAAATCAATAGCGGGACGGCTATCTTCACGACATCCAGCGGCAATTGGAAGATTATCTCACCCTTCAGGGAGAACATCACGATAATGGTAAACAGCAGAGCAGCCAGGGTAATCGGGCTGATCCTGGGGATGAATTTCTTTTCGTACCACTCGATCCCCTTCGCCTTCTTGAGAACGAAACGGGTTATCATGCCCCCGAAGAAAGGGATTCCCATGTAAATCATGACGCTCTGGGCGATTTGACCGATAGTAATACCTACAGCTGAACCTTCCAGCCCGAACCAGCCGGGAAGAACGGTAATGAACACCCATGCGTAAACCGAATAAAACAGGATCTGGAAGATGGAGTTGAAGGCTACCAAACCGGCGGCATACTCGTGATTGCCTTTCGCCAGCTCGTTCCAGACGATGACCATGGCGATGCAGCGGGCCAAACCGATCATGATCAGGCCCATCATGTATTCCGGAGCCGGCCAGAGGTAACCCAGGAACAAAATAGCCAGGAAAAACATGAGGACAGGCCCGATTAACCAGTTCTGGACAAGGGAGAGGCCCAGTATGCGCCAGTTGCGGAAGACCTGTCCCAGTTCCTCGTACTTAACCTTGGCCAGGGGAGGATACATCATCAGGATTAACCCAACCGCAATTGGAATCGAGGTAGTGCCGATTGATAAGAAATCAATAAACTTGGCAGTCTCAGGTATAAAGTAACCCAAGCCTACTCCTAATCCCATTGCCAGGAAGATCCATAAGGTCAGGAACCGGTCGAGGAAAGATAATCGTGTTGCTTTACGGGTTTGTTCGCTCATTCGTTAATCATTTCCCTCAGCAGATTTTCCACCCGTCTCTTTATCTCATCACGTATTTTTCTGGCCTCCGCGATAGGTTTATCCTTCGGGTCTTCGAGTCCCCAGTCCTCGGTGGGGGCGGTCGTCAGCGGGCAGGCCTCTTCGCAGCCCATGGTAATCGCTTTTTCGATTCCTTCCATTATCTCCAAAGTCAGGAGTTTTGGTTTGTTCTTGCTGATATCAATGCCGACTTCGCGTATGGCTTCAACAACCACTGGGTTCACGGTATCAGCGGGTTGTGACCCGGCGGAAATGGCTCTGGCCTTGCCTTTGGCTATCTGATTGAAAAACGCTTCTGCCATCTGGCTACGCCCGGAATTATGAACACAGATAAAGAGCACCGTTTTCATTAACTCACTCCATTTATTCATGCAGATTATGCAGAAGCTGCCTCTTTGACTTGAACCGGAGTACAGCACTGAGGTCCGAGGCGTTGAGCTTCTTTGAGATGCTCTCGATCTTGGGAAGCTATCTCATTACCCTTTAACTCTAGCTCTATCGCGTTTAGAAGAAGGGAGAGATGTTTTGGAAGCCCGGGTTTGTCTATTGAATAATATGCCCAGAGACCTTCTCTGCGTACTTTCAAAAAACCGGCATCGTATAATAGATTCAAGTTACGCGAAGCCCGGGTTTGAGAGACGTTGAGTACCTGCATTACCTCACAGACACAGCACTCCCTTACAAGTAGAAGGTTTAGTATTCTTAGCCTGGTTTCATCAGATAGTGCTTTGGCTGCTTTTACTAGATTCCGCATAGGCTACTCCTATATATGCGCATATTTAATTATAGTTTAACAAATTTGGTGCGTATTATCAAGGCGAGAAATCTTAAGGTTTTGCGGGAAACTACGGGAAGGTTATCGAAAAAACTCTTTCGGAAAACAGATGGTGGCGATTGCGGATGATTCTAGGTATCGTCCCCTTTGGTGGAGATAGGGGGATTCGAACCCCCGACCTCTGCGATGCGAACGCAGCGCTCTCCCAACTGAGCTATATCCCCAAGCTACGGTGGAATTATAACATACCTGTGGTTATTTATTAACTATGAATACCTAGCCTTGTTATGCTTCGGCAATGTTGCTATACTGGGAGGGGTTGTGAAGGGTGGATAGGCTATGAATTTTGAGACCATTATCGGGCTGGAGGTTCATGCCCAGCTACTGACCAGGAGTAAGATGTTCTGCCGGTGCCGGGCTGACTATGTTAATGCTGCTCCTAACACCTGTGTCTGTCCGGTGTGTCTGGGTATGCCCGGAGTTTTACCTACCATTAATCAGCGGGCAGTGGAATATACCATAATGACGGCATTGGCGTTAAGCTGTGACATATCCGAATATACCAGGTTTGACCGTAAGAATTACCCCTATCCCGACCTGATGAAGGGCTATCAGATTTCACAGTATGATGCCCCCCTCGGGTATGGGGGCTCGTTTTCTATCGAGGTTAATGGTCGGAAGAACAGGGTGGGTATAACCCGTGTCCACCTTGAAGAGGATGTGGCTAAGCTGATACACCGCACCTCTCCGGAGGGAGAATCCTGTAGTCTGGTGGATGTTAACCGGGCCGGGGTGCCACTGATGGAGATTGTTGGCGAACCTGACCTGCGCTCCCCGGAGGAGGCTCAGCAGTATCTGGTGAAGCTACGTAGTATACTGCAATATCTGGGTGTGTCTACCGGCAATATGGAAGATGGCAGTTTCAGGTGTGATGCCAATATCAGTATTCGGCCTGAGGGTAGCTCGGCGACCGGAGCTAAGGTTGAGGTTAAGAATATGAATAGCTTCAAGGCGGTCTTCCGGGCTTTGGAGTATGAGGTTAAACGGCAGAGAAAGGCGGTTGAGGGTGGTAAAAGGCTTGTCCAGGAGACGAGGGGCTGGGTGGAGGAGGAGGGGAAGACCGTTTCCCAGCGTAGTAAGGAGTATGCTCACGACTACCGCTACTTTCCTGAGCCGGACCTTCCCCCTCTGGTTGTCAGCCGGGGTTGGGTGGAGGAGATAAGAGCAAAACTGCCTGAGTTGCCTGAAGCCAGGCGTGACCGTTTTATGACTGAATACAAGCTACCGCTCTATGATGCCAGCCTTCTTACCGGTTCCAAGGCAATGGCTGATTACTTTGAAGACTGTCTGAGAACGGGGTTGCCCTGTGCCCAGTCCCCGGCCGAAAGGGCTAAGATGGTGGGTAACTGGCTCTTGGGCGAGTTTAGTCGATTACTCAATGCCACTGATGCTGAGATTGGTGACTGCCGGGTCAGCCCTGAGCAGCTTTGCCAATTGCTGGATTTAATGGAGAGGGGTAGTATAAGTGGTGCCAGTGCCAAGGTGGTATTTGAGGAGATGTTTAATACCGGCGGGGGCGCTGCTGATATTATTACCGCACGGGGGCTGAGCCAGATTAGCGATGCTGATGAAATTAAAGGAGTAGTTAGTCAGGTGATTCAGACCAATGTTCAGGCGGTAGCTGATTATAAGGTAGGCAAGAAGCAATCTCTGACCTTTCTCGTCGGTCAGGTGATGAAGGCTACTAGGGGTCGTGCCAATCCCGAGCTGGTCAATGAATTATTAACGCAGAAGCTTAAGGAAGGATAAGATGCAAACCTACCTCAGTGTGGCTCAAATTGTATTGTCTGTGGCTTTGATACTGGCTGTTCTGTTTCAGGTTCGGGGTGGGGGATTGGGGGGTATCTTTGGTCAGTCGACTGCCGTCTTCCGGACAAAGCGGGGCGTGGAAAAGACATTGTTTCAGCTTACCATTGTCTTGGTGGTTCTGTTTGTCATTGTCTCCGTAGTGACCCTCAAGGTCGGCTAGTAATTGACTGCGGTGAAGCCTGGAGCGTGATTAGTACCATAGGTAACCCCGACCGTTGATTTCGGTCTATAGGAGGTAGCCGATGAATTGTCCCGTTTGCGGGAAGGAGGTCAGGGCTCATGTTTACTACTGTGCTAGATGTGCTGTTTATGTGCATGAGAGCTGCTGGCAGAAGCATGTAGCAATGGCTCATAAAGAAGACGAATAATATCTCTCTGGATAGGGTGATATGAAGCTGAAAATATGGTTTCTGGAAACTAGGCCGCAGTTTTTGCTTCTTTCTTTGGTGCTGGCGTTTCTGGGTACTAGCATTGCCTGGTATGATGGTGCCTTTCATATTGGTTACGCCCTGCTGGCCTTTGTTGGTCTGCTTTTATGTCATATCAGCGTTAATGTACTTAACGATTACTTTGATTACAGGAGCGGGATAGACCTTGAGGTTAGCAGAACACCCTTTAGCGGTGGCAGTGGTATTCTGCCCCCGGCTCTCCTCAAGCCGAGGCAGGTCTTGTGGCTTGGCATAGGCTCTTTCCTGCTGGCTGTGCCTATAGGCGTTTATTTTGTGTTAGCCAGGGGTTGGCTTCTACTGCCCCTACTTGTGATAGGTGCGGCGTGCATCCTTCTTTATACCCCTTGCCTGACCAGATTGGGGTGGCCCGAGTGGGCTCCCGGTGTGGGACTGGGGACTTTGCCGGTTCTGGGGATGTACTTTGTTCAGACCACTACCTATACCCTGCCTGCTATTGTGGCGGCTATACCCTCCGGCATTCTGGTGCATAACCTGCTCCTGCTGAACGAATTTCCCGATGCGGAAGCCGATGTGAAAGCCGGCAGAAAAACCTTGCCCATAGTTATGGGCAGGACGAAGGCAGGCGTAGTCTATTCGGTTCTGACATTGGTGGTTTACTTGTGGATAGCCGGTGCCGTGATGGCAAGGGTAATGCCGGCCTTCTCTCTAATAGCCTTGCTGACGCTTCCACTGGCAATAAAGGCTATTCAGGGTTCCCTGAGGTATCAGGGGGTCAGTGAGTTAGTCCCGGCTATGGCTAATAATGTTCTGGTTGTCCTGCTGACTCAGCTGCTCTTGGGCATCGGCTATGTTCTGGCAGCGGTTTTTTAGGTCAGGGTTTCTAGTCTAAGCCCTTCCCGAATTTCCATTAGACAGGGTAAATAATTGTCAGGTGAGTGATGAGGCCGGGTTATCGCTCCCTGTGGCCTTTGGAGACCGGGCGGTGGTAAGGTTGATAGTTAGGTTCTGAGGTCTTCCTTACGGATTTTACCAGTGGCAGTTTTGGGCAGGGAGTTCATGAATATAACCTGCTTGGGCACTTTATAATCTGCCATGTGTTTTCGGCAAAATTGCCTAATCTCCTCTTCTGTGGTTGCCTCTCCTGCCTTCAGGCTGATAACCGCCCTGACCAGTTCACCCCGCAGCTTATCGGGAATGCCCACGACTGCTGCTTCAGCTACCTTAGGGTGATTGTGCAATGTCTCCTCAATATCACTGGGATAGATATTCTGACCCTTTACGATGATCATCTCCTTTTTCCTGCCTGAGATAAAGAGGCAGCCATCCTCGTCGAGCTGGCCGATATCACCGGTATGAAGCCAGCCATCCCTTATTACCTCGGCAGTGGCTTGGGGGTTATTGTAATAGCCCGTGGTTGTCGGTCCTCTGACAATTATCTCACCCGGTTGATTGGGAGGTAGTTCCCTGGCATTATCGTCCACTATCTTTACTTCCCACCCGGGCAGGGCCTTCCCCACTGAACCAGGCTTGCCTGTACCGTCAATAGGCGGGCAGGTAACATGACAAACGGCTTCGGTCAAAGCCAGAGAGTCAATAATATCCCGATCGTAGTATTGCTTAAATCGCTGTACAATATCAATCAGTAGGGGGGCACCAGTGCTACCACACAGGCGGAGGGAACTCAGGTCATTCTTTACTCCCTCCCTCTCTGCTATATCAACCGCCAGGGCAAAAATGTAGGGCACTCCTAGGAATATCGTGCCTTTCTCCCTTTCAATAGTGGCTATGAAGGTGCTTATGGATAGCCCCGTCCCCGGTACCATTACCACGGTGCTGCCTTTGTAGATGGAGGTGAGCAATATGGCTGATAAGCCAAGTGCGTGGTGCATAGGCAGGGCAAATAGCATCACTATGTCCTTATCGGTCTGCTGGAATCCATCTCCTGATATAGCTGCCTCTGTTACCAGGCTTTGGTGGGATAGCATAACCCCCCGGGGATGATTGGTGGGTCCTGAGGTGTAGGCTATGTGAGCTATATCCTCGGGGCTTAGCCCTGTCTCAATCTTCTGTGCTGAACCCGTGGCTATAATTTCCTCGTAGCTGAGGAACTGGCCTTCATATTTAGAATCTGAGCATATGACGTGCTTTATAGATCTGAACCTGGGTAAGGCGGGAACCAGCGGCTCCAGAAAAGGGTTTTCCGTTACCAGAGCTTTGGGCTGACAGTTGTCGAACAGGGAAGCTAGCTCATCAATCTTATATTTGGTGTCTAGAGGCGCGGCTATGCTGCCGGTCTTGACAATCCCGAAGTAGGTGATGACAAATTCCTGGTTATTAGGCAGCAACATTGCTACCCGGTCGCCCTTATTTACCCCCATTTTTATTAGGGCATTGGCTACCTTATTTGATGCTTCGTCTAGCTCGGCGTAGGATAACCTGTGGTTGCCCAGAGCGATGGCTGTTTTCTTGCTGTGTCGCTCTGCTGTTCTCTCTAACATTAGTTTTAGGTTCATTGGCTGCCTTTGCTCCAGTTGCTACCCTGGGAACCCTCACTTGACTGGACTTGGGACTGGTTTTCTTGTAGACTTGAATATAAAAAGTCGGGGCGAGAGGATTTGAACCTCCGGCCTCAGCGTCCCGAACGCTGCGCGCTAACCAGGCTGCGCTACGCCCCGTGGTGCTATTATAGGCTGATTTAAGCTGGGTTGTAAACTTGGTGAAGTATTGCATTCTGATAATTGACGGTGCCGCTGGTTTGCCATTGCCCGAGCGTGGTGGCAGAACCTGCCTGGAGCTGGCTAATACCCCGAATTTGGATGCTATGGCAGCGGAGGCCAGTCTGGGGCTGGGTCGCACTGTGCCGCCGGGGATGGAAGCCTCCAGTGCCTGTGCCTGTATGTCGGTGCTCGGCTACGACCCGAAGCTGTATTACCGGGGTCGGGCTGGTGTTGAGACCAGGAGCATGGGTATTCCTGTTGAGGATGGAGAGGTCGTTTTTCGCTGCAATCTGGTAGCGGTTCGTGATGGTAGGATGTGGGACTATAGCTCGGGACATATCAGTACCGGAGAGGCTCAGGCCCTTATTGCTGCTCTGAACGAGAGCCTGGATAGTGACCGGGTGCACTTTTACCCCGGTGTCAGCTATAGACATATATGTAAGCTCAAGGGGTATGAAGATACCCTTCGGGCTACCTGCACCCCCCCGCATGATATCCCGGATAAGCCTGTTAGCGAGTTCCTACCCAGCGGTCCGGGGAGCGACCTGCTGAGGGATTTGATGAAGCGCTCGGAGGCTGTGCTTCAAGACCATCCGGTGAATATAGAGCGGAGGTCTCGAGGCGATATACCAGCGACAATGCTCTGGTTTTTCTGGGGCAGTGGCAGGATACCTGATATGCCGTCCTTTAAGCAGACCTATGGCGTTGATGCGGCGATGACCTCCGGCGTTGATCTCCTTCGCGGCTTGGCCCGGATGGTGGGGATGGATACACTGGATATATCGGGGGTAACCGATGGTCTGGACAATGACTATGCTGCTCAGGTATCCGGGGCTCTGGAAGCGCTTACCAGGTGTGATTTGGTGGTTATCCATATCGAGGCTCCGGATGAGGCTGCCCATGCCGGCTCAATAAATGACAAGATAGAGGCTATCCAGAGAGTAGATAGGGAGGTTTTAGGTCGGCTCCGCTCCTGGCAGGAGGCCGGGTTACGGCTACTGGTTATGCCTGATCACCCCACGCCGATAAAGACCAGGACTCACAGTTCCGACCCGGTGCCGTTTATGCTGTGGGGGGCTGGGTTTACTGCCAACGGGGCCAGAAGATTCACCGAGGCTGAGGCGAAAAGCACTGGCTTTTTAATTGATGAAGGGTATAAAATTGTGGGCAGGTTGGTAGGGCGTAAGTGACATATGCCTAAGCGGGAAGATGAATATTGGGCAGGGATGAAGGAGCCTGAGGGAGGCTTGAGGTATTGCTTTAAGCACAAGCGATACTACAGAGCGGATATTGGCTGTCAACTCTGTGGATATGAGGCGTCATTAGAGCTTCAAAGTAAGGAAGTGGATGCCCCAAGACTACTGAGATGTCCGAAGTGTGGTAAAGAGGCATTATTTTGGAATAAGGACATTGAACTATATGAGTGTTTGAATCTTAAGTGCAAGAAGACGTTCAGGGAGGACGAGCTTAGGAGTACAGGCATTGAAGCTCTGCCTAGGGAAACTGAAAGGGTACCTGCAGGCGGGAGAGATTTTGGAGCAAGTCTGTGGGTCAGTGGGCTAGCCTCACTAGGGCAATTTTCCTTTCGAACTATCAATAGGGCTGTAAGAACTTTCTGGAGGAAGAGGAGGGCGCTAAGAGTATTCTGGCGGGTATTGCCGAAGGTATTAGTTTTAGTAGCTGTACTTGCTACGACTGCTATTATAGTAAGTACCGTTTGTCAATTCGTGACCGGCGACTTGCAGTTGAGTAGTATTGTCATCTTTATTAGTAGTTGGTTTGGGTATTCTGATATGGTGCTTGACGTCGTTATCGAGATACCGCTTAGGTTTCACTAGGTTCTTTATGGTAATACTTATTTCAGGGCTATTCATTATAGTGTCATCTGTATATCTGGATATCAGGTCTCCCATGGATATTAGGGACAACATAGAGGGGGCATTTACGACCGAAAAAGATGAGTTCCGTTCTACTGTTGACTTGGTTATCCAGAGAGCGGAACTAAAGATTGTCGATATAACTGAAACAGTTCAAGATACTGTTAGTGATGAAGCCGAGGAGTTGGCTAGTACTAACCATGTGCATGTAGATGGAGGAATATTGGTGGGGGCGGACGGTCATTATATAACTTTGAGAAATAGTTCAGCTGCAATTGACCCGTCGTGGGCGACGCTTAGGTCTTTTCTTCTTAAAGATAAGACAGACAGTATTCGTTATAACTTAACTAGCTTTGTGTGTGCTGATTTTGCTGAGATGCTTCATAATAATGCTGAGGAGGCGGGGATTAGAGCTGCATATGTCGTTGTTCAGTTGGGACCTTGCTCTTCCTATACTCTTGGAGGAGGGCACGCGCTCAACGCGTTTCAAACGGCGGATCGGGGTCTACTCTACATAGATTGTACTGGCTCTAATCAGGGTATCAATGCAGACAAGATTATCGAGGTTAAAGAGGGGCAGGAATATATTCCGGAGAGTATATTTCCTGAGTCTGGCTGGTCAGCGATATGGGGGAATATGGGAGTAGTAGAAGAGATTGAAGCTATACAATGGTGAGTTTTAGATGGGAGAAAGGGTTGTTTGACAATAAGGATGTAAAGGATTTGATTTTTATTCCAATAATAATCTTTAGTAGTAAAATGAGTAGACACACAGGTCGAGGGATAGAATGGCTTTGATTGTTCAGAAATATGGCGGCTCGTCGGTGGCGGATGCGGAGAGGATTAAGAACGTTGCCCGGCGCATCGCCGAAGAAAAAAATGAGAGCAACCAGGTAGTAGTAGTGGTCTCGGCGATGGGCGACACCACTGATGACCTGATTAAGCTGGCTTATCAGGTTACCGGGCAGCCTAGTGACAGGGAGCTTGATGTTCTTCTGTCCACCGGGGAAATAGTTTCCAGCACCTTGCTGGCGATGGCACTCAGGGCTGTGGGTTATGATGCAATCAGCCTCAGTGGTGCTCAGGCCGGGATACAGACCGATACTGCCTACAGCCGGGCCCGTATCTTGAAGGTTGAGGCCAAGCGAGTGGTTAAGGAGTTGGACAAGGGGAATATTGTCATTGTTGCCGGCTTTCAGGGTATTACCGATGAGATGGATATAACCACGTTGGGGCGGGGTGGCTCTGATACGACGGCGGTGGCTCTGGCGGCTAGCCTGGGGGCAGAGGTGTGCCAGATATATACCGATGTTGAAGGGGTATATACTGCTGACCCGCGTATTGTTCCTGAAGCTCGGCGCCTGTCTGAGATTGGCTATGAGGAGATGCTGGAGCTAGCAACCTACGGGGCTAAGGTGATGCACCCTCGGGCGGTCGAACTCGGAGAGCTGTTTGATGTTCCTATTCTGGTAGCCTCCAGCTTCACTCAAAACCCGGGAACTTTAATTCACGGAGGGGCGTCTATGGAAGTGAGAAATAAGGCAAGAAGTATAGCCCATGACCTTGATGTGGCTAAGATTACTGTGGTTGGTGTGCCTGACCAGCCGGGCATTGCTGCGGCTATTTTTGAGCCACTAGCTAAAGCGGGTATCAGTATTGATACCATTGTGCAGAATGCCAGCATTGAGAATATTACCGATTTAACCTTTACCGTGGCTAAGAGCCAGTTGACGAGAGCAATGGATGTGGTGGAGCCCATAGCCGGCTCGATTGGTGCCAGGGAGTGCGTTAGTGATTCTGAGTTGGGCAAGGTTAGTATTATTGGCACCGGCATGCAAAATACCCCTGGCTATGCGGCGAGGATGTTTAGTGCTCTCAGTGCAGAGGGCATAAATATCCAGCTTATTACTACCTCGGAGATAAGGATAACCTGTATCATTGATGGTTCCCGGATGAAGGATGCGGTTCGTGCCTTGCACCGGGCTTTTGAGCTTGATAAGGTAGAGTAGACCCGTTAGATAGCTGTTATCCTTTTCGCTTTGGGGGTTCTTACTCCGTCTTGGGTTTCCTGACCGGGCTCACCCCTTTAAATGAGTGACCCTGTATCTAGAAACTTTGACTTTCTTGGCGGTTTTGATTAGTGTAAAATAACGGTTTAAGGGTAATTACGAGGGGTAGCGAATGGGATATCAGGAGGAACAGGTAAGACTGAGGCGGCAGGGCAGCAAGCAGGCTATAGCCCTAGCTATGCAGGGTCGGTGGAGAGAGGCGATAGCAGTCAATAAGAGTTTAATAGAGAACTTTCCCAACGACATTGATGCCTTTAATCGTTTGGGCAGGGCCTATATGGAGCTGGGGGAGTATGCCCAAGCCAGGGAAGCCTATGAACGGACTGTAGAGCTTGACCCTTATAATACCATTGCCAAGAAGAATCTTCATCGCTTATCCCATTTAGGACAAACTCAGGTCAGTTCGGAGGGTGAGTCTCATAAGGTCGAGCCGCAGCATTTTATTGAGGAGACAGGCAAGGCTGGGGTGGTTGACTTGAGTTATCTGGCGGCACCGGCGGTGCTGGCCAGAATGGTGGCTGGTGATAGGGTGTATTTGAAGATAGACGGGTCTAGATTGAAGGTTGAGAATGGTCGCGGGGAGTATCTGGGGCAGGTTACCTCTACCTTTGGTCAGCGGCTTATCAAATTGATGCGGGGTGGTAACCGGTATGAGGCTGCTATCCTGAGCTCGATGGCAGACAAGATTTCAATAATTATCAGGGAGGTATATCAGGACCCCAGTCAGGTGGGGCGGCCTTCGTTCCCGCCCAGGGGGAGTGAGGGGCCTCGTCCTCATGTTAGCGATAGGATAATTAGGCGTGAGTTGGAGTATGAGGAGGCATTACCCGATGAGCCTGGCTATACCATAATAGGTGGCGAGGAAGGAGAGTTGTTACCTGAGGAGTCTCCTGACATTGCTAATGAGGCTGGTAATAATGAGGAGTAGGAGGTTCAACCGAGTATGGTTTTAGGAAAGACCAAACCAGTAAATATAGAAGATGAAATGAGAAGCTCTTATCTTGACTATGCGATGAGTGTCATCATTTCCCGTGCCTTACCCGATGTGCGGGATGGATTGAAGCCAGTACACCGGCGGATTCTCTATGCTATGGATGGCTTGGGGCTGAAACATGCCACTCCCTACAGGAAGAGTGCTCGTGTTGTCGGTGAGGTGTTGGGTAAGTATCACCCTCATGGTGATGTCTCTGTTTATGATGCGATGGTGCGTATGGCGCAGGATTTCTCTATGCGGTATGTGCTGATTGACGGACAGGGCAATTATGGTAGTGTGGATAATGACCCGCCAGCAGCGATGCGTTATACCGAGGCACGCTTGGCCAAGATTGCCGAGGAGATGCTGGTTGACATTGATAAAGATACTGTCGACTTTATGCCTAATTTTGATGATAACCTTCAGGAGCCCGTGGTTCTGCCGACGCGGTTGCCTAATTTGCTGGTTAACGGTAGCTCCGGCATTGCGGTGGGGATGGCGACCAATATTCCCCCTCATAACCTGGGGGAGGTGTGTGAGGCTATCTCCTATCTCATTGATAATCCTGAGGCTACGGTTGATGAGCTTATTCAGTTTGTTAAAGGGCCTGATTTTCCTACTGCTGGTATTATCATGGGGCGGGAGGGGATTAAGAGTGCCTATGCTACCGGACACGGTAGGATAGTAATTCAAGCCAAGACCTATGTGGATGATACCCTGGGGGCCGGGCGTCGCCAGATAGTTGTTACCGAGCTTCCTTATCAGACAAATAAGGCTGCTCTGGTGGAGAGAATAGCTGAGCTGGTCAAGGATAAGAAGGTTGTAGGTATCAGCGAACTGCGTGACGAGTCAGATCGCCAGGGTCTGCGCATTGTCATCGGGCTGAGGAGAGAAGCTCAACCGCAGAAGGTTCTCAACAACCTGTATAAATATACCTCAATGCAGTCAGCCTTCTTCGTTAATATGCTGGCTCTAGTTGATGGTCAACCTCGGGTAATCAGCCTTAGAGAAGCTCTTCAGTATTATATAGATTTTCGCCGTGATGTCATTACCCGCCGCTCTCGGTTTGAGTTGAAGGTGGCAAAAGACAGGGCTCATATACTGGAGGGCCTTAAAATCGCTCTGGATGATATAGACAGAGTGATTAGTACCATTCGGAAATCTGAGACTGTTGATGCCGCTCGCCGGAAGCTTATGGATGACTTCGGTTTGTCTCAGGTTCAGGCTCAAGCCATTCTTGATATGCAGCTGCGCCGTCTGGCTAATCTGGAGCGGCGCAAGATACTTGATGAGTATGCCGATGTCCTAAAGAGCATTGCTTATTTAGAAGACCTTCTGGCTAGCCCGAGGAAGGTGCTTCTTTTGATAAAGGAAGAAGTGGAGGCGTTGAAGTCTGAGTATGGTGACCCGCGACGGACTGCGATAACTGAACGGGAGACGGTAGAGTTTCGTGAGGAAGACCTTATCCCCCATCAAAGGGTGACGGTGACCTTCAGCAACAGAGGCTTTATCAAGAGGGTACCATCCCGTGTCTATACACCCCAGCATCGTGGTGGCAAGGGTATCATTGGTATGACTATCAGGGAGGCTGATGCGGTAAGACTCTTGGTGGTAGCTGATACCCATGATGGGCTTCTGTTCTTCACCAACCGGGGCAGGGTTTTCCGTCTTAGGTGTTATGAAATCCCGGAAAGTAGCTCTCGGACGGCTAAGGGGATAGCAGTTATTAATCTTTTCCCCGTTGCCGAGGGTGAGAGGGTTACAGCTATGGTGGCGGTGGCCGATTTTAAGCCTGATTCCTACTTATTGATGGCTACATATGGTGGTGAGATAAAAAAGACGCCTTTATCTAATTTCGCTTCGGTGCGGAGTAGTGGTCTTATCGCTATGGATTTGGAGAAGGGGGATGAGCTGGTGGCGGCACAGTTAGCTACCGACCAGGATGATGCCATATTGGTAACCGAAAAAGGTCAGTCAATCAGATTTGCTGTATCCAGCTTGAGAGCCAGCTCTAGGACTAGCGGTGGCGTATGCGGTATCCGCTTGGTGGCTGATGACCGATTGGTTGCTATGGATGTCACCTATCCAGAAGCCCATCTTCTAGTGGTTTCTGCCGGGGGCTTCGGTAAGCTCACCCCGATTGCTGATTATCCGCGACAGCATAGGGCTGGCATGGGGGTCAGGACCTTTAAGCTTGTCGGGAAAACAGGTGGTATTGTTGCTGCCAAGCTGGTTTCTCTATCCCAGCAGGTGATGATTATATCGGCTGAGGGGAATATCATCCACATGCTAGTGAAGGAGAAAGACCCTCGACAGGGCATTACCGTTCAGGGCAGGAGTACACAGGGGGTGAGGCTGATGAGGCTTGACCCGGGTGATAGTGTGGTGGCTGTCGCTTGCTTTGACTGAGCCGGGAGACGGCACCTGCATTACTAATGTAAGTAGGTGGCATACTATTGTTGTGGATGGTGGTCAACCGTCTTGATCCTTGAGCTTGGTTGGAAGAAGTTCGGAAATGAAGTTGCTTTTTATTCCCGGTTCGGGGAGTGGGGAGAAAGCCTGGGCATATCAGACTGAATACTTTACTGGTTCGGAGGCTGTCGCTCTCCCCGGCCGTTATGAGGGGAGTCCTTGCTCTAGTGTGGATGGGTATGTGGAGTGGCTACGGGCTTATATTAAGCAGCAGCGGTATGAGGATGTGGTTCTGGTTGGTCATTCCTTGGGGGGAGCTATTGCTCAGCTTTATGGGCTGAAGTATGCTGATGAGGCAAAGGCCTTGGTCTTGATTGGAACCGGGGCTAGATTGAGGGTGTTGCCTGCCTTTCTGAAGGCATTGGAGGGGCTGGTCTCAGATGGGGTTGCTTGGAGGGAATACCTTGAGGGTAGTTACAGCCTCGTTGCCCCTGAAGTCAGACGGGCAGTGATAGAAGAGATGATGCTTATAGGTCCTGCCGTTATGTTGAGCGATTTACTTTGCTGCGACAAGTTTGACATTATGGACAGGGTTCATAGTATAAAACTGCCAGCCCTGATTATTGGCGGCAGTGAGGATGAGATGACGCCGGTAAAATATGCTAGGTATATGGCCGACAGGATTGCAGGAGCCACGCAGGTCATAATTGAAGGAGCCACTCACATGGTGTTTATGGAAAAGCCTGGCGAGGTTAATCAGGCTATACAGGAGTTTCTGACTCGTCTTGACTGAGCCGTTGGTACTTTTTCTGGCAATCTGGCTGCCAGCGCTGGAGTCCGCAGACATTGCAGGCTTCATAACGGCAGTCTGGGGTCTCTTTACCTTCTAGGGCGCGCGTGTATTCTCGCTTCAGGAAAGCAGTGGTTACCCCGGCATCAATATGACCCCAGGGTAGTGTTTCATCCAGTGAACGCTCTCGGTGAGCATAGAAACCGGGCTCAAGCTTAAACTCCTCAAAGGCGCGAAGCCAATTTTCATACCTGGAGCGCTCGCTCCAGGCGTCAAAGGTTGCTCCCAGTTGCCAGGCACGGTGGATAACTTTACCTAACCGTCTGTCCCCTCTTGATAATGTTGCCTCAAGCAGGCTGAGTTTGGGGTCCTGCCATGATAGCTTGATACCTCTCCGTCGTAATCCTGTCTTAAGGAGTTCATGCTTGGAGTTTATCTGTTGCTCCTTGTCTTGGGCCACCCATTGGAAGGGCGTGTGGGGCTTGGGCACAAAGGTTGATATGCTGAGTCTTATCTGAGGCTTCTTCCCTTTGGCTTTAGTGCCCAGAGATTGAATTTTTGCTACCAGTTGGATAATGTCCTCTATATCCTCAGTGGTTTCTGTAGGTAAGCCGAGCATAAAGTATAGCTTGAGGCTTAGGTAGCCCCTGTCAAAAGCGGTAGCTGCTGTCCCCAGGATTTCATCTTCGCTCAGGTTCTTGTTGATGGCCTGCCGTAGTCGCTCGCTACCGGCCTCGGGGGCGAAGGTGAGTCCGGTCTTCCTGCGTGAGGGCATGGAGTTCATCAATCTTACTGAGGAGTTATCTATGCGGAGGCTGGGTAGTGAGATGGTAAGGTTATTATGATGGGAGAGGCTGGTTACCAGCTCGTCGATACCATGGTAGTCGTTGGTGCTCAGCGATGCTAAAGACAGGTGGTTATAGCCGCAGTTGGCGATAAGATCTTCGGCTGCTTGTAGCACCTCGGGCTGAGGCCGCTCGCGCACCGGACGATATACAATCCCCGCTTGGCAGAAGCGGCAGCCACGACTGCAGCCCCGCTGAATCTCTATTGCTCCCCGGTCTTGAACTACCTCCATGTAGGGAACCACCGGCATGGTGACGGGTGGTGGCAGCTTGGTTACTATTTGCCGCTGAACCGTTGGCTTAGCCTCGGGTACAGTAGGCGTGATGCTCTTGATTAGGCCATCAGCCATGTATTCTACCTGATACAGACAGGGTACATATATGCCAGGTATGGTAGCCACCTGACGGAGTAGCTGGCTTTTCGGGGCTCCTCTGCCTTGCTGTTTCCAATCCCTGAAGCTATCAACCAGCTTGGGCAGTGTCTCCTCTCCTTCCCCGATTACGAAGAAGTCAATAAAGTCGCTCATTGGTTCAGGATTGAGGGCACAGATACCGCCGGCTATTACTACCGGGTGGGAGTCACCTCTTTCTGCGGCTAGGACTGGTATCTGAGCTAGGTGGAGCATATTCAATACGTTGGTATAGGTAAGCTCATAGCCCAGGGAGAAGCCGATGATATCAAAGTCTTTTAACGGGTGTTTGGTTTCAAGGCTGAGGAGGGGAATCCCTGCTTTTTGTATTGCTGCTTCCATATCCGGCCACGGGGCGTGGACCCTTTCGGCAAGAACATCCGGCTGACCATTAAGCAGTTCGTAGAGGATGGGCAGGGCCATATTGGACATGCCTATTTCATATATATCAGGGTAGCTGAGGACAATCCTGATACGGGTTTTGTCCCAGTCCTTTACTATGCTGTTCCACTCGCCGCCGGTATAACGGGCGGGCTTGGTAACCTTGTAGAGTATATTATCGGGATAGGTCAATTTGCTTCCTTCAGATAAGGGGATATAACTGGCTCGGTCTCCATAGCGGCAGGGGAAGCGGACAACTGACCGTGCCGCTTGAAGCTGGCTCCGGCCGTTCCCAGGCGGGCTATGGTGTCGCCTGAGGTGTTCTTTCCCTTCATAGCTTAAGATAAGTATAGACTGTAGCTTTATTTTTTACAACCGTTTTAGCCCTTTGACGGGTGGGGGGTAGCTGGCTAAAATGGTGTGAGTATCCACTGTAAGGAGGGGAAATGGAGCGAATTTGGGCACCATGGCGTATGGAATATATCCAAATGGATAAGCCGGAAGGTTGTATCTTATGTGAGAAACCCGGAGAGGATAATGATGTTCTGAACTATATTCTCTATCGGGGGGGTAAGAACTTCGTTATTATGAATAGTTATCCCTACAACCCGGGTCACCTGATGGTAGCCCCCTATCGACATGTGGCTGCCTTGGAGGAACTGACCGATGAAGAGCGAGGTGAGCACTTTGCAATCGTTAGCCGCGGGGTCAGGCTTCTAAAGCAGGTATTTGGTGCCGACGGCTTCAATATAGGCATGAACCTGGGACGGGTAGCTGGTGCTGGTATAGATGGGCATATCCATACTCATATCGTGCCCCGCTGGCAGGGTGATACCAACTGTATGCCGGTGATATCTAATATCAGAGTAGTGCCTGAGGCACTGGCTGAGACCTATGAGAAGCTAAGAGGTAGACTCTGAGCTAAAAATGGTGCCCCCAAGCGAATTCGAATCGCTGTTTACGGCTTGAAAGGCCGCTGTCCTAGGCCTCTAGACGATGGGGGCATTGCTGTTAGAGTATAGCAGAGACAGGGGCTAGCCAGCAATATAGTGTGCTACAATGCCCCAGAGGGTAAAGATGATTAGTAACAGTAAACCAGCCAAGCTCGGGAAGTGGGAACAACTGAGGAAGAGGCTTATCCCTGTATTAATGATTCTCTTCGTTATTGCTGTTACGGTTTGTATTTTTCTCTACCGCGGGGAAGTAGTCGAGATGCAGGGCTATGGCTATCTGGGCGCCTTCCTGGCGAGTTTGGTCACCAACGCTACTATTATCCTGCCCGTTCCGGGTATGCTCGTAATTATGGCTCTTGGTACTGTCTTACCCCCGGTTCTGGTGGGGCTTTCCGCCGGGATAGGGGCAGTCATAGGGGAGGTAGTCTCTTATCTGGCTGGCGTTAGCGGACGGGGGCTTGTGGAGAACAAGGGGTTGTATGATAGGCTGGCGGGGTGGCTGAACAGGTGGGGGTGGCTGGCCGTCTTTATCTTTGCCTTAACCCCTTTACCATTTGACCCTTTGGGAATAGTCGCTGGTATCCTTCGCTTCCCCTTTTGGAAGTTTTTCCTCGCCTGCTGGTTGGGTAAGACTATAGCCAATATTATTGTTGCCTATGCTGGTCTCTACGGCTGGCATCTCTTTCTACCCTTCTTTAGTTAGCCGCGCCCTTTAATTTTCAGTAGTAATAGTGAGCCGGCAACGGAGCAGACAAAGCAGAGTAAGAGCATGACCGAATAGCCCAGGTTAGGGCTCCGGCTGTTAAAGAAATCAATCACCGGTCCGATAAGACGGGCTAGGGCGGAACCGCCGGCCAGTGCCAGATTGGCAAGGCCGAGGTATCTTGCCTCCTCACCCTCGGTTGCCAGGTCTGTGGCTAGAGCCCAGCTGGT
>DAOUMH010000037.1:0-39001 GCA_034411815.1 Dehalococcoidales bacterium
AGCCTCCGGGCTTAATAGTAGCTCAGCCCCCCAATTGCTAAGCAGTGGGGTATGATTGTTAGTCAGGAATAGCTAATATGCTTCAAGGGGAGCAGGCAAGAACCCACACTTCGGCTACCTTTAGAATCATGCGGATTAACCCCCCGAAGCAGGGGTAGCTATTTAATCCCGTTGGCAAGAAGATACGCTACTCGCGAAGTACAGGTGTAAAAATTATAAGACCACTTCCCGCTTTTCTAGGGATGGGCTTCTGAGGATAACACCCCTAGGCGAGCATAAGCAAAGTGTTTATAATGGTCTTCCCCGCCAGAAAGGAGAGCAGTTAGACCGTGGGTAAGGTAAATGTAGCCATAATAGGAGTAGGTAATTGCGCCTCATCATTAGTTCAAGGTGTCTACTACTACAAGAGAGCGAAAGATACCGAAATCGTGCCTGGGCTTATGCACGTCAACCTGGGGGGTTACCACATAAGCGATATCAACTTTGTAGCCGCTTTTGATATTGACAAGAACAAGGTCGGTAAAGATATAGCACAGGCAATATTTACTCCGCCCAACAATACCTTCAAGTTCTGCGAGGTGCCCACTACAGGCATCAAGGTTCAGCGGGGCATGACCCATGACGGTTTGGGTAAGTACCTCTCTCAAATAATACAGAAGGCACCGGGGCCGACCGTCGATATAGTTAAGGTCCTCAAGGAAACCAACACCGATGTGGTGCTTAATTACCTGCCGGTCGGCAGCGAAGAAGCGACCAAGTGGTATGTCGAGCAGGTGCTGTCGGCTGGCTGCGGCTTTATCAACTGTATGCCGGTCTTTATTGCCCGGGAGAAGTACTGGCAGGAGCGCTTCAGCGAAAAGGGGCTCCCGGTTATCGGGGACGATGTAAAATCTCAGGTCGGAGCCACCATTGTCCACCGCGTGCTAACCAGATTGTTTAGAGACCGCGGGGTTAAACTGGAACGAACCTACCAGCTGAACTTCGGTGGCAATACCGACTTCTTAAATATGCTGGAACGGGAACGCCTTGAGTCAAAGAAAATATCCAAAACCAACTCGGTTACCTCCCAGCTGGACTATAAGCTCGACCCTAATGATATTCATGTCGGCCCCAGTGATTATGTTCCCTGGCTGGCTGACCGCAAGTTCTGCCACATCAAAATGGAAGGGCAGACATTCGGCGATATTCCCCTAAACCTGGAGCTGAAACTTGAGGTATGGGATAGCCCTAACTCAGCTGGGGTGGTTATCGATGCTATCAGGTGCTGTAAACTTGCCCTAGACCGGGGAATTAAGGGAACAGTGGTAGCCCCTTCAGCCTACTTTATGAAATCACCACCCATCCAATATACGGATGACGAAGCTAGGCGGAAGCTGGAAGAGTTCATCAGCACTACCAAGCAGGTTAAAGAGCCAAGCCCTCCTCCGGAGCAGAAGCCTGAATAAATCTGTGGCGAGGTTTTAGTCAGCTACCTATGAAGATAGCATTAGTCTCCCCTTATGACTTTGCCTACCCTGGTGGGGTTATTCACCACATCTCCTGCCTAGAGTATCAACTTACCCTGATGGGTCACCAGGTGAAGGTCATTGCCCCGGCATCAAAGATAGCCCCTGATTTTGGCGACCGGTTCATACCTATAGGCAAACCCCGCCCCATCCCCAGCAGCGGTTCTATCATCCGCATTACTATATCACTCAGGCTAGCCTCTGCCATAAAGGCCGTGCTTGAGAAAGAAAACTTCGATATCATTCACCTCCATGAACCCTTTATGCCCATGCTGAGCACAGCGGTGCTTCGTTTCTCAAAAACCGTTAACGTCGGAACCTTCCATGCCTCTCACGGTAAACCCGGTTACAGCTTCGGCTGGCCTATCACCACCATAATGATGAAGAGGCGCCGCCGCAAGCTTCACGGCAAGATTGCGGTGTCAAAACCGGCCATGGAGTACGCCAGTAAATATATTCCCGGGGATTACACAATCATCCCCAACGGCATCGACCTGGAACACTTCTCGCCAGATGTATCTCCTATCGGGGAGTTCTGCGACGGGAAGCTTAACATCCTGTTTGTCGGCCGACTAGAAACTCGCAAGGGTCTAGACTATCTAATCAAGGCTTACAAACAAGCCAAGGAGGAGCTCCCTAACTCGCGACTTATTGTAGTGGGTCCCGGTACCAGACTGCGACGAAGATATGAGAGACTGGTGAAGCGGTACAGGCTAGAGGATGTCATTTTCATCGGCTATGCATCCTACACTGACCTGCCCAGATATTATAAGACAGCCGATATCTGCTGTTCTCCAGCCACAGGGCGGGAAAGCTTTGGCATCACCCTGGTTGAGGCTATGGCCGTCGGCAAACCGGTTGTCGCCACCAATATTGATGGTTATGCTAGTGTCATGACCCATGGCCAAGAGGGCTTCCTAGTGCCACCAAAGGACAAGAAGACACTGGCCCAGGCTCTAATCTCGCTCATGAGGGACGAATCGCTTCGGCAACAGATGGGAGCCAGAGGCAGGCTCACCGCCGAGAAATACGACTGGAAACACATTGCCCAAAGGGTACTGGATTATTATATCAAGATACTTGGTGAGTCTCCGCATAATGAGTGATGCTGCGAATCCTAATCCCCAGCACCCCGGTTTAAGGGAAGGTGAAGATAATTTGGATAGTGCCGTTTCTAGAGAGCCCCGGTTAATGCTAAGGTTATCCCAAGCCCGTAAGGCAGCAGCCTATTACCTTACCCAACCAGTAGCGTGGCTCTTGGCAAAGACACCTATAACCCCTAACGCCATAACATGGTTCGGTTTTTTAGTAACCCTCGGGGCCACGGCGCTTATTATTACCAGACACCTCTTTGCCGCCGGTTTCGTAGTGCTTGTCGCCGGTTTTTTCGATATCATAGACGGGGCGCTGGCTCGACGCACCAACCGGACAACCCGCTTCGGTGCCATCCTGGACTCTACGCTGGACCGCCTGGCCGAGGCAGTACTGCTGCTCGGCATCCTATTCCTGTATGCCAGTGAGCAGTCAGTCACCGGAGTTCTGGTTGTCGGACTTGCCTTGGTCAGCTCACTGCTGGTAAGCTACATAAGAGCCAGAGCCGAGGCGCTAAGCGTGGAATGCCACGTAGGGATATTCACCCGTTCCGAGAGGGTCATCGTGCTAGCACTGGGTCTCCTGCTAAACCAATTTGATAACGCCCTGGTCATTGCCCTAGCGGTTATAGCAGTATTCAGCATTATAACCATCGGCCAGCGGTTACTTTATGCGTGGCAACAAACAAAAATCAGGTAACTTCTTAGGAGGAAATAATGCCAGCCTTTGCCGTTATTGGAGCTCAGTGGGGAGATGAGGGTAAGGGGAAGATAGTTGACCTATTAGCCGAAAAAGCGGCGATAGTAGCCCGCTTCTCCGGTGGTGACAATGCCGGGCACACCGTAGTTAACCCCCTTGGCGAGTTCAAACTACACATCATCCCGTCGGGCATCTTCTATCCGCAAACTATCTGCATCATTGGCAATGGTATGGCAATTAACCCCTCTGTATTAAAGGATGAGATAGACCAGCTTGACCAGCGCGGCGTGGATACGACCAGACTATTTATCAGCGACCGGGCTAATCTGATTATGCCATATCACACCCTCCTCGACGGTCTGGAGGAGGAATCGCGGGCCGGGAAGGCAATAGGCACAACACGCAAGGGCATAGGCCCTGCATTCGCCGACAAGATAGCCAGATTAGGCATTAGAGCCGGCGACCTCTTGGATAAAGACAGGTTGCTAGAACGGCTCCGCTTTATACTTGATTACAAGAATACCATCCTGACCAAGATTTACGGGGTCAGTCCTCTATCACTGGACGAGATATATGACCAATGCTGTCAGCACGGAGCATACCTGGCCCCTCATATCCGTGAGACGACCGTAATGCTAGAGGAAGCCCTGAACAGAGACGAGATGGTTCTATTAGAGGGGGCTCAGGGGGCTTTGCTTGACCCCGACTTTGGCACCTATCCCTACACCACCTCTTCCTCACCCCTAGCCGGTGGAGCCTGCCTAGGCGCCGGTCTGGGCCCGACCAGGCTCAACCGCATCCTGGGTGCGTTCAAGGCTTACTGCACCAGGGTCGGTGCCGGCCCAATGCCTACCGAGCTGCAGGATGAAACCGGTGAGCTGATTCGGGAACAAGGCCAGGAGTACGGCACCACTACCGGCCGACCCCGACGTTGTGGCTGGTTCGACGCTGTAGCCGCTCGCTTCAGCACCCGAATCAATGGCTTTACCGGGGCAGCGATTACCCGTCTTGATGTCCTTGACACCCTGCCGAGCCTTAAAATATGCACGAGCTACAGCCTGGACGGACAAACGATAGATTACTTCCCGAGCAATGTAGCCGCCCTAGAAAGGTGCCAGCCTATCTACGAGGAACTACCCGGCTGGCAGACCCCCACCGGCCATATCCGACAATACGAGCAGCTACCACCCAGGGCTCGCCAGTACATAACCAGACTGGAAGAGCTTGCCGGCTGCCCGGCCAATCTCATTTCCGTAGGGAAGGCACGGGAGCAGACCATTCATAAGACAGCTATCTTTTAACGGGGTGTCACCGAAGAGGAGCTACCGACTATACCGGAAGGTCAATCTTGTAATTCTTCAGCGTGTCCTTGATAAGGGCAGCCGACTTTTCATCGGGCTCGGTGAGAGGCAGGCGTGGTTTCCCCACATTGAAGCCAACACAGTTCAGCGCATACTTCACCGGAATAGGGTTAGCCACAACAAACAGGGCGTTAATCAAGGGCAAAAGCCGATGGTGGATGCTGGCGGCTTCATCAAGCCTACCCGAGGTAAAGCTAGCAATCATTTCACCGATTTGCTTGCCGACGAGGTGAGAGGCGACACTGACCACCCCATAACCACCCAAGGCTAGTATGGGCAGGGTATCGCTATCATTACCACTCCAGACGATAAAATCATCATCGGTGTTGCTGATAATCCTGGAAATCTCACCCAGATTACCACTGGCCTCCTTTATCCCGATAATGCTATCTATCTGGCTCAGCCTGACAACCGTATCGACCGACAGGCTAGCCACAGTGCGTGACGGCACATTATAGAGGATGCAGGGTAAACCGGTGCTCTGAGCAATAGTCTTGAAATGCTGGTATAAGCCTTCCTGAGTAGGTTTATTATAATAGGGGACTACCAGCAGGCAGGCATCAACCCCGGTTCGCTCTGCTTCTCTGGTCGCCTCCAGGGCTTCAGCCGTGCTGTTACTGCCGGTACCAGCTATCACTGTCCCCCGCTCACCTACTGTCTGCTTAATCTCAGCGAACAGGCGCAACTCCTCCTCACGAACCAGGGTAGGAGACTCTCCAGTCGTGCCTACCACCACCAACCCCTCGCTACCCGAGTCAAGCAGTGCCGAGGCCAGCCGATTGGCCTGCCCGTAATCAACCGCCCCCGTCTCGTCAAAGGGTGTCACCATTGCTGTTAGCAATCGCCCGAGCTTCTTCATCTCCCTAGCCCCTGTTAGACTCCCAGCCCCTTTTAATCATCTCTTCAGCAATCTGGACTGCATTTAGAGCAGCCCCCTTACGCAGGTTATCAGCTACCACCCACATAGCCAAGCCATAGGGGTGAGAAGTATCATAGCGAATCCGCCCGACAAGAACATCATCGGTACCAGCCACCGGCCATGGCTGAGGGTAAAGGCTGATTGCCGGGTCATCTAACACCTTAACCCCCGGAGCCTGAGCGAGAATATGCCTCGCCTCATCAGGAGACATGGACTGAGAGAACTCTACATGTATTGCCTCACTGTGCCCCATAAGTACCGGTACCCGAACACAAGTAGCCGAAACAGCTATATCGCCAGCATGCATTATCTTCCTTGTCTCCTCCATCATCTTCCTCTCTTCCTTAGTGTATCCATCATCCAGGAAAACATCTATCTCCGGCAGCACATTAAAAGCTATCTGGTGAGAGTAAACATGGGGGATAGTATTCTGCCCATCTATTACCTGCCTGGCTTGCGTTGTGAGTTCGTCCACGGCTGCAGAACCGGTACCTGATACCGCCTGATAGGTATCAACGATAATGCGTTTAATGGGATTAACCTTATGCAATGGGTAGAGAGCCACCACCATTTGAATGGTAGAGCAATTGGGATTGGCTATAATCCCCTTGTGCCATTCAATGTCCTCAGGATTGACCTCAGGCACTACCAGAGGAACATCTGCCTCCATTCTAAAAGCTGCACTGTTGTCAATAACCACAGCGCCTGCCTGGGCAGCTATAGGCGAAAAGTAGCGGCTAATCTCAGCACCGGCTGAGAAGAGGGCAATGTCTATTCCTTCAAAGGAACTGGGGACAGTTTCCTCAACAGCAATCTCACGGTGAGCAACAAATAACTTCTTACCCGCTGAGCGGTCTGAGGCTAAAAGACGGATTGAGTCCACAGGAAAGCTGCGCTGCTCTAATACCTTTACGAACTCCTGCCCCACCAATCCGGTGGCACCAACAATAGCCACTCTATAACCATTCATTGCCTTCTCCTATAAATCAAGCAGGGTATCCAAGCCATAAATTAGCCCCTGACGTTTAACTACTTCCTTAATAGCCAGCATGACCCCCGGCATATAACACTCCCGATTGATAGTGTCATGCCGTATGCCTAGCGTCTGTCCCGGCCCGCCCAAGAGCACCTCCTGGTGTGCCATAAGCCCGGGCAACCGCACACTATGAATAGAAACACCCTCAACCTCCTCCCCACGGCTATGCAGGGTCTTCCCCTGCTGCGGAGGGTGACAGAATGGCTTACCCCTGGCTTCGGCCATTGCCCTAGCCGTAGCCAGAGCAGTTCCTGAGGGTGAATCAATCTTCAGGTGGTGATGCCGCTCTATGATTTCAGCATAGTCAAAATATCTAGCCGCTACCCTGGCCAGGTGTATCATCAGGACCGCACCCAGAGCAAAGTTCGGTGCTACCACTGCCCCAACCCTGTGAGCCGTTGACAGGCGGTCAATATCACCAAGCTCATCGGCAGTCAACCCGGTAGTTCCTATGACCAGGTTGACACCCTGCTTGGTCGCCTGACGCACTGCTGACATAGCAGCCTGAGCAGTAGTGAAATCAACCAATACATCGGGCTGACAAGTGGTGAGGATGTATTCCAGATCAGCAGAAAGAGGAACAGTCCCTGAATCATCGGGCAGGGGTAGATAATCCTTAGCCGCCTGTAGTTCAACAGCGCCGACCAACTGCATCTCCGCTTCACGGGGTAGAGCACTAACCACCGCCTGGCCCATTCTACCCAACGCTCCCCGAACTGCTACCCTTATCGGCTTCACGGCCTAACTCCTTACACCTTAGTAATGCTTCCTACCTCTTGCAGGAGGAGAGTACTGCTTCTTGAATGGGCGGTCTGAAGAGGGCGGGGTTCTCCCTTTAGCTCCGGACTCCTGAGAACCCTGCTCAAACACCGCCCGTCGCGATAGGTTTATCCTACCCTGACCATCAATATCAATTACCTTGACCGTAACCTCGTCGCCGACCTTAACTATATCCTCAACCTTGGCTACCCGATAGTCAGCCAGCTCGCTGATATGAACCATACCCTCCCTGCCGGGGAGAATTTCAACAAAAGCCCCGAAGCTAAGAAGACGGGTCACCTTTCCGGTATAGATACCACCGACCTCCGCATCCTTGGTCAAATTTTCTATTATTCCGATGGCTTTACGGGCAGCTTCCTCACCGGATGAACCGATAAGCACAGTGCCATCATTGTCAATATCAATAGTGGTCTTAGTTTCCTCAATGATTGCCCTGATGGTCTTGCCACCGCTGCCGATTACACTACCAATCTTATCAGGGTCAATCATTATCTTATACATCCGCGGTGCGTAGCGGCTGACCTCAGGCCGACTGGAGCTGATAGTCTGCTGCATCCTCTCCAGGATAAACAAACGAGCCTCCCGAGCTTGAATCAGCGCCCTCTCCAGCATCTCCAGGCTTACACCCTTGAGCTTGGTATCCATCTGCAAGGCGGTGATACCATCGCTGGTGCCAGCCACCTTGAAGTCCATATCACCGTAATTATCTTCAATGCCTTCAATATCGGTCAAAATAGCAGACTCATCCCCTTCGCCGGTGACCAGACCCATAGCTACCCCGGCTACCGCCCTCTTTATCGGTATCCCCGCATCCATTAATGAGAGACTGCTGGCACAAACGCTGGCCATAGACGTGCTGCCACTGGAGCTCAGAACCTCCGAGACAAGACGAATGGTATACGGGAAATCCTTATCCCCGGGTATAACCGGCAGGAGGGCTCGCTCAGCCAGAGCACCATGCCCAATCTCACGGCGACCGGGCGTACCCACACGCTTCACTTCACCGTTGGAGAAGGGAGGAAAATTATAGTGGTGAATAAAGCGCTTTGTCTCCTCTATACCCAGCCCATCAAGCTGCTGCTCCTTCTTAACAGAACCCAGGGTGGTAATGGTCAAGACCTGCGTCCGACCCCGGGTAAACAGGGCTGAGCCATGAGTGCGAGGCAGAAGCCCCACCTCACAGTCAATAGGTCTAACCTCTGTCAGACCACGGCCACTGACCCTTCGCCCCTTGCTAAGAATATTGGCTCTTATCTCAGCCTTAACCCTTGCATCAAGGGCAGCAGGTATCTCCTCTTCAGGGAATGACTCCCTCAGGCTGTCTATAAGCTCTGCCCTCAGAGCAGCAAGGGCTTGCTCACGCTGTAATTTATCCGGCTGCTGGTATAAAGCCTGGTCAAGCCTCCCGTTGACAATAGATGAAACGGCGGCTATTAGCTCAGGGTTAACCTCACTGACCGGGGCTTCCAGCTTGGGCTTACCACAAGCCTGCTGAAGTTTTTCCTGAAGCTTGATAATATCCTGGTTTGCCTCATGACCAAACCTGATTGCCCGGGCAATAATAGCCTCCGAAACCTCCTGAGACCCCGCCTCCACCATTACTATCGCCTCTTTGGTGCTGGCCACTACGAGATCAAGCTGGCTGCTCTCAAGCTGAACCAGCGTTGGATTTAATACCAGCTCGCCATCGATATAGCCAATATGGACCGCACCTACCGGGCCGCCAAAGGGCACCCCGGATATCGCCAAGACAGCCGAGCTACCGATGGTTGCCAAGATGTCCGGGTCGTTCTCCTGGTCGGCAGAAAGAACGGTAACTATAAGCTGAATATCATTACGCCACCACTTAGGCAAGAGGGGACGCAGCGGACGGTCGGTAAGCCGACTGGCTAGCGTCGCCTCCTGGCTGGGACGCCCTTCCCTTCTAATAAAACCGCCGGGAATCTTGCCAGCCGCATACAGCCTTTCTTCATAGTCAACGGTTAACGGGAGAAAATCCACCCCTTCCCGGGGTTCATCGCTAAAGCAGACAGTAACCAGAACCACACTGTCTCCATAGCGAACGGTTACCGCTCCACCCGCCTGCCTGGCGAGCTTTCCGGTATCTATGATGAGGTTCCTACCCCCAACTTCACACTCAAAGGACTGAAAATCTGTCAACTACCTCTCCTGTCGTGTTTATTTACGCAGACCAAGCCTACCAATCAGACCATGGTATCGGCTTACATCTTCCCGACTCAGGTAAGCTAACAGTCTTCTCCTTTGCCCCACAAGCTTAAGCAAACCGCGCTGTGAATGGTAATCATGCCGATTAGCCGCCATGTGGCCAGTCAACTGATTTATCCTCTCGGTGAGCAGAGCCACCTGAACCTCAGTTGAGCCTGTATCCCCTTCGCGGAGCCAAAACTCACCTATGATGCTCGTCTTTCTCTCCTTATCCACTCTACACCTCTACACCCTTCATATTAGAAGGGCCCTTATCTTTTAACCATTAAAATCAAGAGATTATAACATAAATAGCGGAAACTGTAAATTGTTCTTTTGTCTTCTTATTACGTAATCTTGGTTGGTGGTTACTATAGGTAAAAAGCTAGGAATTGAAGGAGAGTCAAAATGATAAAACCTAATAGAGGAAAAATTAGTTATAGATTCTGGATTTTAGGTTGGGCATCATTGGGAATGGCAATACTTTATCCATTATTCTGCTATATATCCAGTCTAGAAGCAACACAATGGGTAAAGTTTGCGTTGATGATGACCATTAGTATTATTCTAGGAGTAATTGGGATTGTCATACTGTATCGTAACAAATTAGCCTCTTCTAGAAAAAGCTCTACTAATACCAAAGAAGATTATGGCAAGGACAATAAAGATGCCAAAGCCTAACCAAGAATTAGTGCCTACAAAACCACCAAGAAAAACTGAAGCCATAGCAAGTAAACCACATATGAAAGAAAGAATAGTAAATAGACAGCCTATTGAATTACTAGAAACATCACCTAAAAAACTCATATTATCCTCCCTGCGAGTGATAGAAGAATTATATCATAACTCTCTTTGCATTTGGTTGAAATCAGTTTTCACTGAGTGTTATCCTCCCAAGAGTGGGGTGGTTTATGAATAATATAAAAATCTCCCTACTAAATATAATAGGGAAGATAAGGAAAATGACAGACTATTTTCTAGCTTGGGGCAATATCTATCTACCAATAGGAGTTATATTTTGGTTATTAGCACTAGATAAGGTTGGTAATATTGCATGGTTCTTCTTTGTTTGTGGCGTAGTATTTATCGTCTTGGGAATAATAGCAATGTCAAAAGCGTGGAACAGAGTAAAAGCACAGGAGAATGAAAAGCAGAATGGATTTAAGGAACTAATTGCTGAAATAAAAGGACTAAGACAAGATTTAAGAGCAGAGGGCAAAAAGTAAGATGGAAAATGAAATCTTGTGTAAATATTGCGATTCAAAAGCAGTAGTCAAGTTTGGCAAATATAAAGATGTTCAATACTACTGGTGTAAAGATTGCAAGCATAAGTTCTCTAATCCTGAAGCTATCCCCAAGATGCAGTATTCCACATCTAAAGTATCCGATGCACTTAATATGTATTATGAGGGTATGAGTCTCCGAGAGATACGCAGAAACTTCATACAACAGCACAATGATTATTTATCAGATAGAACAGTCTTAAATTGGGTAAACCGCTTCTCAAAACTGGCGATAATAGAAGCTGATAAATACAAGCCAGATGTGGGCAGTATTTGGGTAGCTGATGAGACTATGATTGAACTAGACGGCAAGAATATATGGCTGTGGGACATTATAGACACTAAAACACGCTTTCTAATAGCTACTCATATGTCCAGCACCAGAACAACTAAAGACGCACAGCAACTTATGAAACAAGCATATGATAGAGCAGGTAAAATACCCCGTGTAATCTATACAGATAAACTCAGAGCTTATCTAGACGGTATAGAATTAACTTTTGGTGCAGATACACAACATAGGCAGGGGAGTCCATTTGATGTTGAACACAAAGCCAACTATATTGAACGCTTTCACGGAACTATCAAGAGCAGGACAAAGGTTATGCGTGGCTTGCATACTATGGAATCGGCAAGGCTGTTTTTAGATGGATGGCTAGTGCATTACAATTTCTTTAGACCTCATATGTCGCTAAATGACAGAACTCCAGCAAGCGTAGCAGGTATAAAATTTCCATATCGCAACTGGAAAGATGTAACCGAACAGCCTTATGAGAAAACGGCTAGGATACCGCTTCACAAGACAAAGCTTGTAATACAGCCTAAACCAAAGCCAAGCCACAAAGTGAGGCTAGTTAAAAAACGGAAACCTAAACAAAAACAAAGAATAGTGCCTAGAGACCCATCGGGTAGATACTATTTAGGGCATAAGTTAAGAGAGCCTGAATTAAAGGAAACGAGGTTGTAATATGATGTTTTATGCTGGCAAGGGGATAGGTTTATTTATGGGGATACCTAATAGTCTATTACTCTATTGTAGTTTCCTTAATACAGTAATAACTACTAGTATAGTTGTTACTGCAACTAATGTGTTTGCATTAGCAAGGATATATTCAAACATAGGGCAGATAGACCTCCTATTTGGATTCCTATCCCCTACGCCAGCACCAATATTATGGGACAAGCGAAATAATGGAACAACTAAGATTACGTAGAACCTTTGTCTTGACTTGATAAGCCAGAGGGGTTATAGTATGCGCCATAATAGACACTTGGTTCGTGTTGTTTCTAAGCTTGAACCCGACACGGTACCTGACGGGGCTTTCCGGCAACGGGTTTTGGGGCCAGGAGACTACATCGAAGACAAGGAAACCTTAAAACTATAGAGGAGGTATGGTTATGGCTCTAGCAGACAAGACCCTGGTATGCCGTGATTGTGGTCAGGAGTTTATCTTCACCACCGGCGAGCAGGAGTTCTACCTATCCCGTGGGCTACAGAATGAGCCTAGCCGCTGTCCGGAATGCCGAGCTACCCGGCGAAGAGAACGCCGAGACGGCTACGGTCAACCCAGGCAAATGTATTCTGTAACCTGTGCCAGCTGTGGTGTAGAAACCACGATACCCTTTGAGCCTAGAGAGGGACGCCCTGTTTATTGTCGAGAGTGCTACCTTAAACAAAAAGAGTCTCGCCAAGCCGAGTCTTAATAGATAATGAAGGATACCCTGCCCCGGTTTTCCCCCACACCACTCGGCAGGGGCAGTATCGTTGACAAGCCAGATTCAATCTAGCTGGTTATCCGTGACTAAACATGCTATGAATGTCGGCGTGTGTAGGGTGAGGCTTCGTTTTCCAGAAAACCTATCCCTTAAGGGTAAGAGGCAGACCCTGAAATCCATTACAACCAAGATCGGCAACAAGTTTAATGTTTCCGTGGCCGAGGTTGATGACCAGGACCTGTGGCAAATGGCTACACTGGGGATTTGTTGCGTGAGCAACAACCGGCGGTATACCAACCAAGTCCTGTCAAAGGTCGTGGAGTTTATTGCCAACAACCGGTTTGATGTAGAGATGCTTGACTATGAAATCGAGATTATACCCTTTGGCTGATACCACCGTATCAGAGACCTTCGCAGGTGGACTTGGCATATCTATCTACCTCCGCCCCCATAGCCGAAGAATCCAAGTGTCCGCCCGCAACGCTCATCCCAGCAGCACCCGTATTGCCAGGAAGGGATTTGACTTGGTAGAAAAATTATGGCAATCTACGCTAGAAGCAGTTAACCGGTGCCCCTGTCGGGACCAACATCCTAGCTGGATTCAGGCACCCAGATGCGGTAAATAATAAAACCCCGGATAATAGGTCTGCGCAGAGACTGCGCCAGGGGTCATCGGAGGGGGATGATGATTACCATAGGTATAAACCCTATAGCCTTCACCATAGGCTCAATCAGTGTCAGATGGTATGGCATATTGGTTGCCCTGGCGATACTGGTAATAGTGCTATGGCTGCTGAGAGAGGTGAAAAGGGGAGCCAATATTTCCAATGAAACCATCCTTACCGCAGCCCTAGTAGGCATTCCCTCCGGGATAGTGATATCAAGGTTGCTGCATGTCATTGATAGATGGGATTACTACAGCCAGAATATGGGGCAGATAGTTGGCGGTGACGGGTTAACCATCTACGGGGCCGTCCTGGGGGCCACGCTTGGCATCTGGGTCTGCAGCAGGTTTAGCAAATTTAATTTCGGTTATTTCGCCGACCTGATAGCACCGGCAATAACGCTGGCTCAGGCTATAGGCAGGATAGGCTGCACCATAAATGGTTGCTGCTACGGGATAGAAACCTCCCTGCCCTGGGCTATTGTCTACACCCACCCCGACAGCTTTGCCCCGCTCGGGGTAGCGGTTCACCCCACGCAAATCTATGAGATTATAGCCTGTATGATAATCTTCGGCATATTGATTAAACTAAGAGGAAGACTCAAGCCCGACGGCTCGCTATTTCTTGTCTACCTTAGCCTGTATTCACTATGGCGCATCGGCATCGACTTCCTGCGAGAAGGGACACCCTACCTCTTCGGCTTACATCAGGCTCAGGCAATAGCCATAATAGCACTAGCTGTTACTGTCTCCATGCTGGCCTATAAGACAAAGTGGATAAAGGCAGAAAATCAATAACCCTAAGCACCAAAGGAAACCCGTAAACTAATGGAATGGTCAAATATCCTTAGTAGCCTGCTCGCTGTTCTGCTCGCTATCGGGCTGCCACTAGCCCTCAGAAAGAGAAGGAAGGGTAGCGCCCAAAATATAGAGCAGTTCCTCTACCACCTCTCCGGGATAGGAGTCAAGTCATTTCTGCTGGATAAAGAAGCAGAAGAGGCAAAGTTGGGTAGGCGCCGGGTTTCAAAACAAAAGCCTGAGGGGGTTATCAAAATAGAGGGAAGGAACATAGATTATATAAATGTCATCAGTGTAACCACTCAGTATGGAGTCAACTTTTACCTTGACTACCTGGCAAAGACCTCCGGCTGGCTAGGCAAGAGGGACCGGAAGAAAACCAGGATGGTAAAGAAGAAAAGCTCAGGTATGTGGGGTAAGGTGACCGACATTGAGTGGAAGGGAGACACATACCTCTCCCAAGAGCTCAACTTTGATTATCAACTGAAAGACAGGCTGTTACAAGCCGAACTGGACAAGCTCAAGGGGAGCATCTGGATCTACCCCGAGGTAAAGTATGAGTACGCCAGAATCAGGACTACCTACCTGCTACCCTCAACTGATTTGTTCGAGGCTATAGACATTATAGCCAAGTACATCAAGTCAGGGTGGTAAGGGCGGGTTGAGGCGAGGAAAAGTCCAGGATATTAAGCCTGAGCCTCTCTTCCCCCCTCCAGCGGTCTACCCCCAGATTATAGACAATGTCAAGGGGCGATGATACCTCCGGCAAGCGGTCACCCAGCCGGAAAGCCACCCCGTCCCACAGGGTTCCGCCCTGCTTCAGTTTCATCCTCAAGTGCTCTCCCTTGCTACCCATAGTCCGGCAGTCAGCAATCCCCACCCCCCGACTGAGAAAGGCAGGCAACGGATTGCCCTGACCAAAGGGAGCCAGCTGCTGAATAGCCCGAATGGTCTCACCGCCGAGGCTAGGCAATGCGACCTCGGCGTCAATATCCAGTCGGGGACGGAGGTCAACATCGGCTAGCTGTGCTGCCGCCAACTGGGAAAGGCTCTCCTCGAAACGAGCCAAGTTCTTGGTCGGCAGGGTAAAACCGGCAGCCTGGGAATGGCCTCCAAACTGGTCCAGCAAGCGACTGCAACGGTTTAAGGCAGCGATAACATTAAACTCCGGAATGCTGCGACAACTGCCGCTGCTTACCTGCTCACCGGACTTGATAACAATGGCCGGACGGTAGAACTCCTCGGTCAGCCTACCGGCTGCCAGACCGGTGATGCCAACAGGATAATCCTTACCACGGGCTATCAAAAGCGGCGAAATCCCTTGAGCCAATACCTGCTCCCTGGCTTTAGCTAATACCCTGGTAGTCAGCCTCTGCCGTTCCGCATTTTGCTGCTCCAGCTCTACAGCCAGCTGGTGTGCCTCTTCCGGTGAGTCCGTCATCAGCAACCTATAACCGGTCATGGCATGAGCCAGTCTACCGGCAGCATTCAGGCGCGGGGCTATAACCCAGGAGATACTTTCGGCATCAAGGCTACCGCTATTCAGGCCAGCCTGAGCTATCATCTCCCTGATACCGAGGCGGGGGGTGGCATTAATCAGCTTCAGCCCCTCTCTTACCAGGTATCGGTTTTCCCCTAAAAGCGGTGCCATGTCAGCTATGGTGCCCAGAGCTACCAAGTCTGACAGCTCGTCCAGCTGCTCCTTTCTGCCAACACTCCGAAATATAGCCTGGATGAGCTTGAGAGCCACGCCGACGCCGGTTAATTCGGAAAAGGTATAACTTGAGCCAGGCAACTTGGGATCAACGATAGCCACAGCCGACGGAATCTCGGGCAGCGGGGTATGATGGTCGGTAATAATTATATCCAGTCCCATCCGTCTCGCCTTTTTGACCTGATCCAGAGCGGTAATCCCGCAATCAACACTGACCACCAGGCTAACGCCCTGGTGGTAGAGGCTCTCTAAAGCCACCGTCTTAAGCCCATAACCCTCGGTAAGGCGATGGGGTATATAGGGAATGGCCCTACCGCCGAGGGTAGTCAGCCCCTGAACCAAGAGGGCAGTAGCGGTAATGCCATCGGCATCAAAGTCGCCATAGATAGCAATGGTTTCCCCTGAAAGCAAAGCCTGATAAATCCTAGCTACCGCCCGGTGCATATCAGGCAACAGAAAGGGGTCACCCGACAGCCTGCCATCAGCGGTAATAAAAGCCTCCAGCTGGGATGGCTCAGTGAGACCACGATTATACAGGAGTTGGGCAATCAGCGGGGGAAAGCCCGAAGCGACATCCAAGTACCCGTCAGGAGCAGGCGGTAGAAGATTCCAACGACTATGGTTCAAGCCTATGCCTCGCGGTATTGTCGGAGGACCAAAGCTGAATTATGACCGCCAAAGCCGAATGAGTTAGACAGAGTGGTGCTAACCTCGGCTCGGCGGGCTACATTGGGCACATAGTCCAAATCACACTCAGGGTCGGGGTGACTAAGGTTTATTGTCGGCGGTATAAGACCATTCTGGATAACCATAACGCATATTGCTGCCTCAACAGCACCGGCAGCACCAATGAGATGCCCCGTCATTGATTTAGTGGAGCTTATCGGAACGCTGTAGGCAAGGTCACCAAACACAGCCTTTATGGCTATGGTCTCAATCTTATCGTTCAACGGTGTTGAGGTGCCATGAGCGTTAATATAGCCAATCTCATCAGTAGTCACGCCAGCCCGGCTAAGCGCCACCTGAATAGCCCTAGCCGCACCCTCTCCCTTTCCGTCAGGCTGGGTAACATGGTAAGCATCGGCACTAGCCCCATAGGCAAGAACCTCAGCCAGAATGTCAGCCCCTCGCTTTTGAGCAAAGGAGAGGCTCTCCATAACAAGAATAGCGGACCCCTCACCAATGACAAAACCATCACGCTCAGCATCAAAGGGACGGGAAGCCAGCTGCGGTGCGTCGTTTCTTGTCGAGATAGCCTTCAGGGCATTAAAGCCGGAAATGCCCACCGGGTTTATTATCGCCTCGCTGCCACCGGCTATCATAGCCTGAACATCACCATGCTTAATAAGCTCAAAAGCAGTCCCTATGGCATCCGAGCCACTGGAGCAGGCTGAAGTGATGCAGAGATTCGGCCCCTTTACTCCCAGCGCCATTGATACCTGAGCGGCAGCCATATCGGATATCATCATCGGGACCAAGAACGGGCTCACCCTACCCGGGCCCTTTTCCAACAACACACTGCTCTGTTCAAACAAGGTAGTTAAGCCACCAATCCCGCTCCCAACCATGACACCGATTTTATCTTGATTGAAGGAATTAATCTGCAGCCCGGCATGCTCTACCGCCTGCAAGCTGGCAGCTACCGCCAGCTGGGCAAAGCGATCCATCCGACGGACATTCTTGCGGTCAATATAATCGGTAGGCTCAAAGCCCTTTACCTCACCGGCAAACTTGGTATCATAGGACTCGGCATCAAACAGAGTAATGTAGTCAATACCAGATTTGCCGGCAACAAGAGCCTCCCAGATGTCGGCAGCATTCAGACCGAGCGGGCACAGAACACCCATCCCGGTAACCACCACCCTGTCATCAGGACTGCTCATCAACATTGCCCCCCTAAGCTATAAACCGTCTCCAGTTTGACCGGTTGAGAATGTGAAAAGTATAATGCATATATAATTGGATAGTCAATTCAGGAGTGAAAGCTTGAGCATGAGAGTTGCCCTAGAAAGCCTGGGCTGCAAGCTCAATCAAGCCGAGATAGAGCTTATCGCCAAACAGTTGGCCGAGGCAGGGCACAGGCTGGTATCCCCGGCTGACGAGGCTGATATCTATATACTAAATACCTGCACAGTTACCCATATTGCCGACAGCAAGTCCCGCCACCAGCTCAGACTGGCTCATCGTCGAAGCCCCGATGCCCTGGTGGTGGCTACCGGCTGCTATGCTCAACGAGCCCCCCAGGAACTGGCTCAAATCGAAGGGGTCGGCCTTGTCATAGACAATGATAAAAAACCATATCTGCCTCAGCTACTGGAAGAGTCAGGCCATCTAACCAGCCCGGATTGCACTCAAGGGAATCCGACAAGCATCCACTATAACGGCTCCAGAACCCGCACCTTCATCAAGATACAGGACGGCTGCCACAGCTTTTGCTCCTACTGCATCGTACCCCTGGTGCGGAGCCAGGAAAAGAGCCTGCCTGTTGACCAAATCACGGCTGAGGTCAGACACCGGATGGCCAACGGCTACAAAGAAGTGGTATTAACCGGGGTCAAGATTGGCTCATATGACAATGACGGCACCAACCTAAAGGGGCTGCTGGAACACATCCTGGCAGAGACTGATATAACCAGATTGAGGCTGTCCTCTCTTCAGCCCCAGGAAATCTCCGCCGAGCTTATCGGGCTTTGGCAAGACCGAAGGCTGTGCCGCCACTTTCACCTATCCCTTCAGAGCGGCAGCGACCGGGTGCTCAACCGAATGAGACGGCGATATTCCACCAGTAACTACCAGCAAGCAGTATTACTAATTCGGGATATGGTGCCCGAGGCAGCCATCACCACCGATATTATTGTCGGTTTCCCCGGCGAGACCGACGAGGAATTCCAGGAAAGCTATAGTCTTTGCCGACGGATGGAATTTGCCCGAATTCATGTCTTCCCCTACTCACCACGCCAGGGCACTCAAGCCGCAAAGCTTCCCCAGAGAATAGAGGCTCAAACTAAAAGGCAACGAAGCCAGAAAATGCTGGCTCTAGCCAGGGAAAGTGTCCGGAACTTCAGCCAGCGATTCTCAGGCAAGACCACGCCGGTATTATGGGAGAAGCAGACAGGCAGTATATGGTCCGGTCTCACCGACAACTACATTAAGGTATATACTAAAAGCGACGAGGATTTAGCCAACAGGCTGTTGCCGGTAAAGCTAGGAGCAGCCAGGGAGGACGGGATGTGGGAGGAGACGGTAAGAATGGATAAGACAACCGCCGTTATGCCAGCTTGAAGCACCATGATATAATTTTAGAACCAGCCAACTCGATTAACTCGCCAGGAGAGTGGTGAAATGCAGGATGTTTTTGCTAAAGAGTTTCAGCCAAAAAGGATAATTGACAACCCATCCGAGGATAAGCTCAAGGAGTGGGCACTGGAAGAGGGGGGGATTATAACCGAGTTCGGCAACCTCTCGGTAACTACAACCGTGCGGAATAGAATTGCCAAGTTTACCGAGATAGTGATGGGCGAACCGGACCAGGAAGATACTCAGCTGGTTCACAAAGTCCTGAAATATCTGAGAAACAAAGAGGTGATAAGGCTTGACAGGGTGATGTGCCAAACCCCGGGCTTCAAGAGAAATTGCCGCACCTATGTTACTGCCAACTATCCGCGGCTACCCCTGATGTGGGGTAATACCCTATTCCCGCCGGAAGGGGGTGAGCCCGATTTCCTGGCTATTATGGTGCCGGAATGGCCGGAGAAAAAGGTTCTTGTCTTTCCGGAGTCGGGTAGAACGCTGATTCTGGGAAGCGACTATAAGGGTGAGAACAAGAAGGCAATGCTCCGCCAGGTAATGTACTGGGCAAAGAAAGAGGGCAACATCGGGCTTCATGCCGCCAGCAAGGTCATACGGGTATACAGAGACAACAAGCTGAGAGATTTCGGGTTTCTTCTCTTTGGCCTCAGCGGCACCGGCAAGACCGCACTCTCCTGCCACTCCCACTGGCTACGCGCCCCGGAGAGGGTAGTGATCCGCCAGGATGACGTGGTAATACTGAGGTCCGATGGCGGCGTTGCCGGCACCGAGGAGTCTTTCTACCTGAAAACAGAGGGGCTAGAGCCCGGCTCACAGCCCCTGCTATATGCAGCCGCCATAAGCCCCAGAGCAATACTGGAAAATGTCTCGGTAGACCCGGCGACAGGTAAGATAGACTTCTTTGACACCACACTGACCTCCAATGGTCGGGCAATGGTAAAAAGAAGAGACATTGCCTTTACCGACAACGAGGTCGACCTGGAAAAGGTTGACTTTATGGTATTTATCAACCGGCGCTATGACATCCTGCCCCCGGTGGTACGCCTTACCCCGGAGTGGGCATCGGCGGCCTTTATGCTGGGTGAATCGGTGGAGACCTCAGCCGGAGACCCTGAGCAGGCAGGCAAATCACTGAGGGTTGTCGGCACCAATCCCTTTATAGTCGGTTCTGAAGAGGAGGAGGGCAACATCTTCCTCAATATCCTGCGGAACAACCCCAACATACAATGCTTCATCCTGAACACGGGCAAGGTAGGGGGAACAGATAGGGGACGAAAGATAACGGTAAAGGACTCGGTAGGGATACTGGAAATGATAGCCCGAGATAAGATTGTATGGAAGAAGGATAAGTTCTGGGGATACGAGGTGCCTGTTCAAATCCCGGGTTTAGAACTAGAGCAGTTTGACCTTAACAATTACTACTCTGAAGAGCAAATACAAGCACTCTCAGAAGACCTAAAGCGGGAGAGGCTGGAGTGGCTTTCCCAGTTCCACGGACTGAACCGGGATACCATCAATGCCCTAGCCCTATAGCGGCACTACCAGGCTAAACCAGCCCGCCAACTATGAACGAGGTCACGAGGCAGATAGCTATGAGCCAGGTAGATGCATCAATAAACAGGTGACTTAACCGGAGGTGAGATTAGCCAGTGGTTCCGATTACATATGAGCCCATAGGCATAATACACACTCCGTTCGGGGATAAGACAAAAACGCCCATTCAGGGTGTTTTTGCCCCCGACAGCACAGGCAAGGTAGAAGTCTTTCCTCAATACATAAACGGTTTGAGGGATATCGCCGGTTTTTCCCACCTCATTCTTATCTACCACTTCCACCTAGCTGAGGGCTACTCCCTACTAACCAAGCCCTTTCTGGATAACAGGGAAAAAGGCATCTTCTCCATCAGGCACTTCAATCGGCCGAACCCGCTCGGTATATCTATGGTGCGGTTGGATAACGTCCAAGACAATATCCTGACGATTGGTGAGGTTGACATCATTGATGGAACGCCCCTCCTAGACATCAAGCCCTATATACCAGACTTCGATGTCAGGCAAAATGTGAGAAAAGGGTGGTATGAACATGCCAGCAATAAACACGAATACGAACAGGGGAGTGCTTGATGGCTGCCAAAATCCTGGTTGTTGAAGACGACCAAAATCTACTAGCTACGCTCAAATATAACCTTCTTAAAGAAGGCTACCGGGTAGTTACGGCAGTCGACGGGGCTCAGGCCCTGGAGGTTGCCCGAAGCGAAAAGCCTGAACTGATGGTCCTGGATGTAATGCTCCCGAAATTTAGCGGCTTTGAAGTGTGTCGCATTTTACGCAGGGAAATGACCATCCCCATCCTCATACTCACTGCCAAGACGGAAGAGGTCGACAAAATCGTCGGGCTTGAGATTGGAGCCGACGATTACATGACCAAGCCCTTCAGCATGAGGGAATTGCTGGCTCGCGTACGAGCCATGCTCCGCCGTGCCGATATGGCCAAACTACCCCCGGACGGCGAGCCAAAATCCCTGAAAGTCGGTAACCTAGAGATAGACAACGGTCGTCACCAGGTCTTCTGCGGGGGTTCGCCACTGACCCTCACCCCGAAGGAGTATGACCTGCTCACATTCCTTACCAGAAACAAGGGATTTGTCTTCAGCCGGGAGCAACTACTGGACAAGGTATGGGGCTATGACTACGCCGGCGATACACGAACTGTGGACGTCCATATCAGGTGGTTAAGACGGAAGATTGAGGCCGACCCGGCACACCCGAGAAATCTACTGACCGTGAGGGGAACAGGCTATAAGCTGGAAGGTTAGAATTGTTCCGTAGTATTCAATGGCGCATCACCTTCTCCTTCGTTTTACTCATACTGGTCAGTATGGGTATACTCGGTTTCTACCTGACCAACTCAACCAGAAGCTCCCAGCTCAATAACCTGCGCTCTCAACTGGAAAATGAGGCAAGAATCACCGCCGAAGCCAGCCTGCCCGGCTTCCTCAGCCAGGACGAGCAGGGGACTATAGATGCCCTGGCCAAGAAGCTGGGGGAACAAACCGACACCAGAGTCACCATCATTGCTCTGGACGGGGTAGTGCTGGGTGATTCCGAAGAAGACCCGGCGACTATGGAAAACCACGCCACCCGCCCTGAAGTCAGTGACGCCCTGAGCACCGGCCTAGGTGAGAGCACCCGCTATAGCACTACCCTGGGGCAGAAGATGATGTATGTTGCCGTACCCGTCTCGCATCAGGGTGAGATTCTAGGTGTAGCCCGGGTGTCACTTCCGCTGACCGCAGTCGAGAGCCTGGTGCACCGGGTCACGGTAAGCATTATCACAGCCATGACAGTCGCTACCCTGCTGGTCATTCTGGCGGCATGGGGCATTGCCCGTATAACCACCCGTCCGATACGAAAACTCACGGTTGCCTCCGGAAGAATCGCCTCGGGGGAACTGGGGCAAAAAATAGCCATAGAAACCAGGGACGAGGTCGGGGAACTTGCCCATGCCTTCAATGAGATGTCCTCAAGGTTAAAGGAGCTGGTGGAGACTATCTCAGGAGACAGGGCCAGGCTGGCAACCATCCTCGATAACATGGCTGACGGCGTCATCATGACAGATATTGAGGGTAACATTTCACTGGCTAACAATGCAGCCCGAAATCTGTTTAACGCCAAGGATTCTACAGAAAAGCCGCTCATTGAGATGGTGCGCGACCATGAGGTAGATGAGGTATTTAAGCTGTGCCTGAAAACTACCAGCACGCAGACTGTACAGTGTGAATCCGGCATATCTAAGAGGTACCTCAGGGCTATTGCCATTCCCATTGTCCATGAAGAGCTGAGCGACATTCTGCTCCTGTTTCAGGACCTCACCGAACTGAAGAACCTGCAAACGACGCGACGTGAGCTAATCGGGAACATATCTCACGAGTTCAGAACGCCGCTGGCTGGAATCAAAGCGATGGCGGAAACCCTGCGCCACGGGGCTGTTGATGACAAGGAAGCAGCGAGGGACTTTCTCGCCAGGATAGATGACGAGGTAGAAAGGTTGACCCAGACAGTAGCAGAACTAACCGAGCTTTCCCGCATAGAGACGGGCAAGGCAGAGCTGACACCGGAGCCAGTGAACCTCAACCTACTGGTAGAAGAGGCCAGCACCCAGCTCAGCCCTCAGGCGGAGAGACAGCACCTCACTATAGATAGGCGGCTTGCCTCCGACCTGCCACCGATTGAAGCCGATAAAGAAAGAATCCTGCAGGTGATTGTCAATCTGGTTCACAATGCCATCAAGTTTAGCAGCCCCGGTGGGAAGATAACGGTTGCAACCCAGGTGCATAACGACTCGGTCACTGTAGACATAGCTGACACCGGGGTAGGCATCGCCAAAAGCGATCTGCCCCATGTCTTCGAGCGCTTCTATAAAGGGGATAGAGCCAGGTCAGGGGGAGGCACCGGCATGGGGCTGGCAATCGCCAAGCACGTCATTGAGGCCCACGGAGGCAGTATCCGGGTGCGGAGCGAAGAGGGCAAGGGCTCGACCTTCAGCTTCAGCCTGCCGCTCAAGCACCCTAAAAAAGAATAGCAAGATTTAACCAAACTTTAACGAAGCCTTAAACCACCCTTAAAGCTCACCTACTAGACTGATAGTAGATGAAACAAAGGGTTGGTTTGAGGCTTTTTTGATTTGGAGACGAAGAAGGTGCTATTTGTCTGCCTCTGCAATTCAGGGAGAATCAAAGTCAATAGAAGGGATTTGGGAAAGCTTGGCATAGTTTTAACAGAACCTTAAACCGACATTAAACATTACCTGTTTTGATAGAGGTAGGAAAGGAGGTGAGAAATGAAGAAGGTAACTTTAGCACTGGTTGCCCATGATTTAAAGAAAGAGGACATGGTGCGGCTGGTGAAGGCACATAAGGAGAACCTGGTTGAACTTACCCTGTTTGCCACCAGGGGTACCGGACAGGCTATTCAAGCCAGAGTCGGGTTACCGGTTACCCTGCTGCAGAGCGGTCCTCACGGTGGAGACCGGCAAATCGGAGCTCTGGTTGCCAACGGTGATGTGAGGGCGGTAATTTTTCTCCGCGACCCGCTGATGGCACACCCCCACGAGCCTGATGTCTCGGCCTTGCTCCGGGTTTGTGATGTCCATAATGTGCCCCTGGCAACCAATCTAGCCAGTGCCGAGGCCGTTCTGCACCTGCTCTTCGAGCATCCCAAGACACTGGGAGGACATTACCTTACCGCCGAATACATCAAGGAAGTGGCAGCAGTTAATGAATAGGAGAATGTGGAATAAAACAATCAAAAGGAGAAAGCATGCACTACAGACTGAAAAAGGGATGGTTTTTGTTCCCCCTGAGCGTTGTAGTTTTGGCTGCTCTGGTATTGGGCGGCTGTCAAAGCCTGTCAGGAAGCATCACCGAGGGCGGTTCAACCAGCGTTGAACCCCTGGCCAGGAAGTGGGCAGGTGCCTTTGAAATCCTCAACCAAGGCGTAACCGTCACCATTCAGGGCGGTGGCTCTAGTGCCGGAGTCAAAGGGACTGCCGAGGGTCTGTTTGATATCGGAGCTGCTTCCCGTGAACTCAAGGACAGCGAGACAGACAAGTGGCCAACTCTGGTGACCCACCACATAGCCATTGACGGTGTCGCCATCGTAGTCCACCCATCAAATACCAGCATTACCGACCTGACCCTGGAACAGATAAGAGATATCTTCGCCACCGGCTCCAATGATACCTGGACGGTGATTAACCGTGAGGGGGGTTCAGGCACCAGAGAATGCTTTGAGAACAAGGTAATGGCGGATACCGAGGTCTCACTTAATGCCGAGTTTTTCCCTTCCAATGGAGCGGTAAAGCAAAAGGTAGCCAGCACCGCCAATGCCATTGGTTACATATCCATGGGTTATGTGGATGAAACGGTAAAGGCACTCAGCATAGATGGTGTTGCCGGCACCGAGGCCAATGTCCTCAGCGAAATCTATCCCATCTGGCGCTACCTGAACTTCATAACCGACGGCCAACCGGAAGGGTTAACCAAGGAGTTTATCGACTGGTGCCTTACTGAAGAAGCACAGGCAATCGCCGAGAATGAGGGCTTTACCAGCATCCTGAAAAAGGGATGATTCCTCCTCCCCTTTATATTGGAATGGGGTGGTGCCAAGGTAGGGGTGCCGCCCCATTCCGGAAAGTGAGCTAGTGAGGACAAGTGATGTCCCGTTATTTTATTGACCGTTTGTCACGACATATAGTTTTTATATTCGGCATAATAGCCTTTCTAATTCTGGTCTGTATTGCCGTCTTCATCCTGAAGGAAAGCCTGCCGGCTCTCAGAGAGGTAGGCATAGCTGATATTCTCTTCGGCGCCAAGTGGTATCCAAGATACGATGCCTTCGGCATCTTAACCATGCTTGCCGGCTCGGTAGTAGCTACCCTGCTTGCCCTGGTAATCGCCGTACCTCTGGCACTAGGCTGTGCTATTTTCCTAGCCGAGGTCGCCCCCCCGCGTATTCGCAACATAACCAAACCGGCGGTAGAACTCCTGGTCGGTATTCCTTCAGTAGTCTACGGACTGGTGGGCATGATTGCACTCTGTCCGCTGATAGCCAATCTGAGCGGCGTAGGTTCAGGGTCCTCGGTGCTGGCGGCGGCTATCGTGCTGGCAATAATGGTCTTGCCCACTATAACCAGTATCAGCGAGGATAGTATCCGCGCCATGCCCGCCCAATACAAGGAAGGGGCTCTAGCCCTGGGCGCTACCCACTGGCAAACCATCCACCATGTTCTATTACCGGCTGCCTGCCGCGGCATTACCACTGCCATCGTCCTGGGCACAGGCAGGGCTATCGGTGAGACTATGGCCATGGTCATGGTCATCGGCAACTCCCCCATATTCCCCACCAATATCTTCGCCCCGGCGAGAACGCTTACCGGCAACATCGCTGTCGAGATAGCAGCGGCCACCGGGATACATGAGAGCGCCCTGTTTGCCACCGGACTGGTGCTCTTTATCCTGGTTATGGCCATCAACAGCATCGGACTTATCGCCTACAGGAGGCGAGCATGATAAGCCCTTCACCAAAACTGACCCAGAAGCTTGCCTGGGGCTTTACTTGGGCAGCCGGCATTACCGCCGTGCTCATCCTGCTGTTTATTATCGGCTATGTCCTGGCTAAAGGGCTTCCGGCCATCAGCTCTGAGTTTCTGTTTACCCCACCTGCAGGCGGTATCAGCGGTGAAGGGGGTATCTCTTCCTGCATTGTCGCCACCCTATGGCTGATAGCTATCACCGTGGTTATTCTTACCCCCATTGGACTGGGAGCCGCTATCTATCTTGCCGAATATGCTCCCGATAACCGCTTCATTCATCTCATCCGTTACAGTGTAGAGCTTCTAGCCGGCGTACCGTCCATAATCTTCGGGTTGTTTGGCTTTGCCATGTTTGTCCTAGCTCTTCACCTTAATTACTCTATCCTGGCTGGTGCCCTCACCCTGGCTTGCCTGCTTCTACCCTCCCTGATGCGCAGTGCCGAGGAGGCGATGAGGACTGTGCCCCAGTCCCAGCGCGAGGCTGCTCTGGCTCTAGGGTCAACCAAGTGGCAGGTGATAACCCATGTGGTCATGCCAGGTGCCCTGCCCGGCATCGTTACCGGTATCATCCTGTGCATCGGAGGGGTGGTAGCTGAATCCGCCTGCCTCTACGTGACAATGGGGGGCAACTCTGCAATGCCGACCTCCTTCCTCTCCGGGGGACGGACACTGGCAGTGCACGTCTTTTACCTGGCTATGGAGACCAATGCTCTAGATAAAGCACTGGCCACCGGGGCAGTGCTCATCATACTTATCCTTGTTATTAATTTTATTACCAAGTGGCTATCAAAGCGTCTTCAAGCCAGAATGATGGGAGGAACCTGATATGGACCCGAAGATACAGACTAAAGAGCTTGATTTCTACTATGGGAAGCTAAAGGCACTTAACCGGGTTAGCCTGAATGTGAAAGAGCACCAGATTACCGCCCTCATCGGACCCTCAGGCTGCGGTAAGACAACCTTTCTGCGCCTGCTAAACCGGATGAATGACATCATCTCCGGGGCTCATCTTGATGGTGAAGTGCTCCTGGACGGACAGAACATCTACGACCCCCGGGTAGATGTGGTCGAGGTGAGAAAGAGGGTGGGTATGGTATTTCAGCAGCCCAATCCTTTCCCCAAGTCCATATATGATAATGTTGCCTTTGGTCCCCGGATGCTGGGACTGAATCACAAAGCGAGGCTTGATGAGATAGTAGAAAAGAGCCTCAGGGCTGCCGTGCTATGGGATGAGGTCAAAGATAACCTGAGAAAGTCAGGGCTGACCCTCTCCGGTGGGCAGCAGCAGAGGTTATGTATTGCCAGAGTGCTGGCAGTAGAGCCAGAGGTAATCCTTATGGACGAGCCCTGCTCAGCTCTTGACCCATTATCAACCCTGAAGATTGAGGAGTTAATGCAGGAATTGAAGAAGGATTATACTATAGTTATCGTCACCCACAACATGCAGCAGGCAGCCCGGGTCTCCCAGTGGACCAGCTTTTTCCTTCTTGGAGAGCTTATCGAGTATGGCAAGACCGGCGAAATCTTCAGCCGCCCCAGAGATAAACGCACTGAGGACTATATCACCGGCCGATTTGGTTAGAGGCCAGAGGAGGTTGAATCATGGAGATAAGAACAGGTTTTCATAAGAGACTGCGCGAAATCCAAGACGACATCCTGGTAATGGGGAGCATGGGGGAAAAAGCCATCAGTCACTCTATCGAGGCACTCAAGAACAGGGACCTAGAAGCAGCCCGTCGGATCATCGCCGATGACCAGAGGATAAACCAGAAACGATTTGAGATAGAAGAGGAGTGTATCCAGCTTATTGCCACCCAACAGCCCATGGCCAGCGACCTGCGCGCCATTATCTGTGGCCTGAACATAATTACCGAGATAGAACGGATTGGCGACCATGCCGAGGGCATAGCGAAGATAGTAATCATAATAGGTGATGAGCCTCCACTCAAGCCTCTGATTGACATCCCCCGTATGGCAGAAAAAGTAAATGACATGTTGCACCGAAGCCTGGATGCCCTGATTAACCGCAACGCTGACGCCGCCAAGCAGATTGCCACCGAGGACGATGAAGTGGATAACCTCTACAACCAGGTCTTCAGAGAGCTGCTCACCTTCATGATAGAGGACCCCCAGACCATTACCAGAGCCACCCGACTTATCTGGGTAGCACACAATCTGGAGCGCAGTGCCGACAGAGTAACCAATATCTGTGAAAGGGTCGTTTACCTGGTAACCGGAAAGATGGAGGAGATTGGAGCCTCACGATACTGAACGGAAAAAGCCCTAAAAAACAGCCACCGGAGTGAGCTGAATAGACATAGGCAGCAAGATAACCTATTTCCTAAATTCTTCTCAAGCTTCTGTCTTAATAGCAATGCTCCGGCTTATGCATGCCCGATTTGCCGCCTTGGCAAGGCTACTTATTTATTTTATTTGCAAAGCTGGTCACTTTGGTGTATAATGCACTTAATAGTTTTGGTTTAGGTTATTACAAGCTTCTTCTAACCCCATTAAATTTATGTCAAGTATTGGATGACCCAAACTCCAACTGAAATTCCGAGGAGAGGAGGTCGTCCAGTGAGTTTTCAGGGCAAGTCTATCCAGTGTTCCGATTGTGGAACTACCTTCACCTTCAGCGCTGGGGAACAAGAGTTTTTCCAATCTAAAGGCCTTACCAATGAGCCTAAGCGCTGTCCCTCATGTCGTCGAGCCAAAAAGGCACAGCGTTCTGACAGTGGAAACTACAGCTACAATTCCAAGTGGTGAATGCTTTGTGCCTTCTACGCTTGGTGTAGAAAAGACACGGAAATAAAGTTTGTGCCTAGTAAAGACATATATGGGGCAGGAGTACCTGGCCTGTATATGTTACTAGAACCAGGATTACATAATTTAACAAGGGGGTACCAATATGAAAATCTACGTGGGAAACTTATCGTACGAGGTAACTGAAGAAGACCTACGGCAAGAATTCGGGGCTTTCGGAGAAGTAACATCTGCAGATATAGTAACAGACAAATATAGCGGACGCCCTAAGGGATTCGGGTTTGTTGAAATGGCCACAAAATCTGAGGCCGAAGCTGCAATCACGGGACTTAACGGTAAAACCATAAGAGAGCGGACTATCGTGGTCAATGAAGCTCGCCCTCGGACAGATAGCAGAGGTGGTGGATCCTATGGTGACAAAAGGGGTGGTGGCTACGGTGGAGGTAGAGGTGGTGGATTCGGAGGAGGCAAACAGAGAAGATATTAAACTTCCTCTTTTTCATTTCTGCTTAAGATACCCAATATATTAATTACTCTGGAGAGCCATTGACAGAGAGCGGGTCATGGATAACCCCATTGCCGAAAAAAGGGGGCAACATGAACATCTATGTAGGCAACTTATCCCTTGATATTACTGAGAGGGAACTACGACGAGAATTCATAGCTTTCGGAGAAGTGATATCTGTAACCATTATGAACGACAAGTATATTGGCAGCGGTCAACCTAGGGGATATGCATTTGTTGAAATGCCGTCCCGGTCTGAAGGTAAAGCCGCAATTGCTGCCCTCAATGATAAAACATTGAGACATATGACTATCAATGTTATTGAGGCGCTCCCCCTTTCTGGCGAGAAAGGTAATGGTTCTTATATTGCCAAGAGAGGTGGCTGGCCCACCAGCAGAGTAAGACAAAGAAGATACAACACCAGTTGAGTTGCACGCCATTTTTTTGACGCATGTAACTCTAAATTCTACTAAGGAGTTTTAATGAGTTTCGAAACCTTCAATTTTCATCCGAGCATCATGGCCGGTGTACGGGCGCTCGGTTACATTACACCCACACCAATCCAAGTTAAATCCATACCACCAATTATGCAGGGCCGTGATCTTATTGGTCTAGCCCAGACCGGAACCGGCAAGACTGCGGCTTTTGTGCTGCCAATTCTGCAGCGCCTACTGCAAGGGCCACGGGGTTGCGTCCGAGCTTTAATAATCTCGCCCACACGTGAGTTGACCGAGCAAACATGTGAGGCAATATATGCTTTGGGGGAACAAACCAAATTACAGAGTATGGCCATTTACGGTGGAGTGAGTATGGAGCAGCAAACCCGACAACTAATTAAAGGGGTTGAAATAATTGCTGCCTGTCCGGGCCGCCTGCTTGATCACCTTTGGAAGGGTACAGCTGATTTATCCCATCTGGAAGTTCTCGTAATCGACGAGGCTGACCGGATGTTTGATATGGGCTTTCTACCCAGCATCAGGGGCATTTTGCAGTGTATACTGCACCAGCGACAGACACTACTTTTCTCGGCAACCATGCCTAGTGATATCCGACGTCTCGCTCAGGAAATCATGCATGATCCGCTCACGATACAAATTGGCCGTACAGCACCGGCAACCACTGTATCACACGCACTGTATCCGGTAAAGCAGCACCTCAAGATGGCTCTGCTGAAGGAGCTATTAAGTAAAACCAAGACAGATTCGGTGCTTATCTTTACACGTACCAAGCATCGTGCCGAGCGTGTGGCGCAACAATTAGCGAAAGCGGGCTATCCGGTGACCTCATTGCAGGGTAATATGCCCCAGTCCCAGCGTCAGGCCGCGCTTGATGGCTTCCGCAATGGCTCGTTCAAGATCCTAGTGGCAACTGATATTGCCGCCCGAGGCATCGACGTTCTGGACATCTCACATGTCGTCAACTACGACATGCCCGACAGCACGGATGCCTACACTCATCGCATCGGCCGTACCGGACGAGTTGGCAAAGCTGGTGATGCTTTCACTTTAGTGACAGGGGAGGACACGACCATGGTGCACTCTCTCGAGCGCCTTCTCAACCGACCGCTGGAGCATCGTATGCTAAAAGGTTTTGATTACACAAAGTCTATACCAGCTAGCGGACACATCCAGCCCCTGCGTCAAGTAGGAGCACACATGGTAAGATAGGGCTTTGCCCTGTTGAGGGGCAAGTAGAACCCTCATAGTATGCTTCCGTTACGGTCTTAGCTTCAAAAAGTGGCGCGCCTAGAGGGATTCGAACCCACGACCCTCGGTTCCGAAGACCGATGCTCTGTCCGCTGAGCTATAGGCGCTAAACTGATGGGGTGAGTGGAGGGATTTGAACCCTCGTTCTCCAGGGCCACAACCTGGCGCCTTAGACCACTAGGCGACACTCACCATAAACAGCACCGCCTGGACTCACGGTATGTACATCATAAATGGAAACCACTGCTCTTTCAATAGGCGGCTATCTCAGGGCCAGCTCAACCACAGTAACCCCACCTCCCCCCTCACCATAACCACCCGGCCGGTATGATTGAACCAGCGGGTGATTGGTAAGTCGTTCCTGAACCACCCGGCGCAGAGTCCCCGTCCCCTTACCATGGACTACCTTAATCTGGTATAAGCCAGCCATAAAGGCATCATTCAAATATTTATCCAGCTTTAACAGAGCCTCGTCTACAGTCAGGTGGCGAAGGTGCACCTCGTCCCCTACCGGCTTCATATTGGCACGATAATTATCCCTGAGCACCATAGCCAACACTCCCACCACTGATTTTAACACTATGATTATAGCTATGGCAAAGAAGGAGGGCTCAGGCTACCGAACTACTTCAGAGATATTCAGGCAGCTCGGTCAAGCTGTGAATTCGGAGGCAATCACTGACCTCAGGGTAAAAATCGTAACGGTCGAGAAGCACCGGGGTAATACCTACTCCCCTAGCCCCGATTACGTCCAGATCATACTGGTCGCCGACATGGACTGCCTCAGACGCATCCACCCCCGTCCGTTGCAAGGCGGCCAAGAAAATGGGGGGCTTAGGCTTGTCAACTCCCACCTCACCGGAGGTAACTACAAAGTCAAGATAGGGCTCCAGACCCAGCTCGCTACAGATACGCTTCACATCCCTATCAACACTAGTATCTAAATTAGTCAGCAAACCCAGAATAAACTTCCGCTCCTTGAGTGTTTTCAGAAGTGGTAAAACATCTTCAAACAGGGCAAAGGTTATACCATCATATGATTGTTCCATCCTCTTCAGGATTCTCAAAAGTATATCCGGAGCAACCTTAATCCCGGCCCCGGCTAATACCGTGTTCTGGTAGAGAGTATAAACCTTAAGCTGTTCCTCGGGGCTTCTCTTCAGCACGGGGGAACGAGCATTCTCAGCAAGATAATCCCTATCAGCAACCAGGAGGGAGGGCATTATCTTCTCTGGTGGTAACTCTATGCCAAATTCCCGAAGAACCTGACTGTGTAACTCCTCCCTGGTAGGCTTGTAGCGGGCTAGGGTGTTAGACCAGTCAAAAAATACCGCCTTAACCAAACCGACCCCTATACCTAACTATCCTTAGCGACCTGGTCGCTAATATAATCAACAGCATCCCGCACGGTGATTATCTTCTCAGCATCTTCATCCGGTATCTCAACCTTTCGGGATGGAGTGCTAAACTCCTCTTCCAGAGACACTATCAGTTCTACCAGATCCAGAGAATCAGCGCCTAAATCATCAACAAAGTTAGCCCCAGGCACTATTTCCTTTTCCTCCACCCCCAACTGCTCCACGATGATATTCTTTACCCGATCAAAAACAGTCGCCAATTCTTAAACCCCCTTCCAAGAGCTTCCTATTTACTGACAAGAGAACTAACAGAGCCTAAAACCCCGTTAACAAACCTCGATGAACTATCACTGCCATATGTCTTAGCCAATTCAACCGCTTCATTTATGGCTACCTTAACCGGCACCTTATTATCAAGCAAAATTTCGAATATTGCAAGCCTCAGGATGTTCCTGTCAACCACCGGTATTTGCTCTAATGGCCAGGCAGAAGCCAGGCTTCGAATATTCAGGTCAATCTTCTCCCTGTTCTGAACGACACCGTTCACCAGTTCACGGGTGAAGTCGGCATTCTCCCCAGACAGCCTCCCCCCAGCCAGAAGACAATTCAACACTCCCTCCACCCCATGCCCCACAGAGTCGACCTCATACAATGCCTGCAAGGCAAGTGCTCTCGCTTGCCGCCGTTCCCCTGACATAGACCGCCTCCGAACCTGACTAATATTATAGCATTGATAACCCAAAATAACATCAAGGATGTTTATCTAGTCAACAGGTAATATGGAGAACGGCTACCGTCTTCTGAGAGTGACACAACAAGCGCCCCCTCTTTCCCCCCACCAATCATCGTTAACATTAATGTTCATATCTAAGTCCCCGTCATACCCCCATCCACACTCAGAACCTGTCCGGTGATATACCTGGCCTCCTCGGAAGCCAGGAAAGCAACCGCCTCAGCCACATCCCGGGGGGAACCAAGAAAACCAAGGGGGATACGTCTCATAAGCTCCTGCCGCCGGCTCTCCTCCAGCCGCTGTGTCATATCAGTATCAATGAAGCCGGGGGCAATAGCATTGGCAGTAATACCCCGTGAAGCCATCTCCTTAGCAACCGTGCGGGTAAAGCCGATAATACCAGCCTTAGCTGAAGCATAGTTAGCCTGTCCCGGGTTGCCCCCCAAACCAACAATGCTGGCGATACTAACGATTCTACCCCAGCGCTGCTTAATCATGTGCCTTAGAACAGCCCGGGTACAAAGAAAGACGCTCTTAAGGTCAACACTCAATACCCTATCCCAGTCCTCGTCTGACATCCGCATTACGAGCTGGTCGCGAGTAATCCCGGCATTATTGACCAAAATATGGACCTCCCCGTAAGTGCCTGCCGCCGTCTCTGCTAATCTGTTGGCATCCGTCGACAAGCTCACATCAGCCAGAACAGCCAGGCTCTGTCCACCCATAGCCCTGATTTCCCCAGCCACACTCTGAGCGGCATCGCCTATATCATTAACTACAACGATGGCTCCGACCTCAGCCAATTTCAGGGCGATAGCCCGTCCTATGCCCTGACCACCGCCAGTAACTATAGCCACTCTACCCGATAAGTCCATTGCTACCCCTTAAACCCTAGCCTAATCTTCCGTTTTTCTACTTCCCCCGTTTTTCGGAGAATCAGCCCTGCCATTATCCTGAGGGCAGGTTACCCAAACCGCTGACAACCTGGGCATCACCTATATTCAAGGTATTAACATCCTTGTTTATCCGCTTAATGAGACCAGTCAGCACCTTCCCGGGCCCTATCTCAAAAAAGGTGGACACCCCGTCATTCACCATATACTCAACGGAGCGCTGCCACTGAACGCTGTTACACAATTGACTGAGAAGCTCTGCCTTCACCTGTTCGGCGGTGGTCAATGGTTGAGCCGTGGTATTAGCTATAACAGGGACAGCGGGCTGGCGGAAGGAAAAGGTAGCCATAATCTCAGCCATACCGTCAACAGCCGACTGCATCAGCGGCGTATGGAAGGCCCCGCTTACCTGTAGAGGGATGACGCGGCAAGACCCTCTAGACTTGATTAAATCAACGGCTTTAGCCAGGTTATCACTTGCTCCACTAACTACCAACTGGCCCGGGCAGTTAATATTAGCAATCCGGGTGTCCGTCTCACCACATATCCCGGATAAAGAAGCCTCATCAAGCCCGAGCACCGCTACCATACCCCCAGGCCTCTCCAGTCCAGCTTCATACATCAACCGACCCCTCTCCCGAGCCAGATAGACAGTGGTGGCAAAATCAAGCACCTCGGCTACCGCCAGCGCCGTATACTCACCCAGGCTATGGCCAGCAACAAAAGCCGGCAGCGGCAATCCGTCACCACCCACATCCCGAGCCGCTTTCAGGCAGGCAAAGCTGACGACCACCAGTGCTGGTTGGGCATTGATAGTCTGGCGAAGCTCATCCTCCGGCCCCTCAAAGCATAAGCGGGATAGAGGAAAACCCAGGGTCTCGTCGGCCTGTTCAAAGACCGCCCTAGCCACATCAAAATTATCATAAAGGTCACGACCCATACCTACCCACTGAGAACCCTGCCCGGGGAAGACATAGGCCACCTTAATCGGCTCAGCCATAGCTAACTCTCCGTACAGAAAACCCTAAGACCGTCAATTACTGACTCGGCTTCAGCCACCATCTCTTCCATAATAGCCCTAACCGGTTTAATCTCCTTTATCATTCCAGCAATCTGTCCGGCTAGCAGCGAGCCTTCATCAACATCACCCTCAACCAGGCCAAGATGCATCCTACCCCTGCCAAATAAGTCCAGTTCCTCTCGGGAGGCACCAGCCTTCTCCAGCGCCAGAAACTGGCGCGTCAGCCTGTTCTGCAAGCAACGCACCGCATTCCCCACACTCTGCCCCGTAACCACCGTCGACCTATCGTGAGCCCTCAGAAGCTTTTCCTTATACCTCGGATGAGCAATACACTCTTCACTACAGACAAAGCGCGTTCCCATTTGAACACCCTGAGCCCCGAGAGCCAGGGCAGTTGCCAGACCCCGCCCATCACCAACACCACCGGCAGCTACTACCGGTATCCGGACACTATCTACCACCTGGGGCACCAAAACTATCGTCGTTGTTTCCCCCACCTCTCCTCCCGACTCCATACCCTCAGCCACAATGGCATCAGCACCGGCCCGCTCCAGACGCTTGGCCAAGGCAACACTAGCCACCACCGGCATAACCTTTATCCCTGCCTGCTTAAACGTGGGAATGTAAACTCCAGGATTACCGGCACCGGTAGTAACCACAGCCACCTTCTCCTCCAGAACCACCTCTACGACACCGTCAGCGAAGGGAGACATCAGCAAAACGTTCACGCCAAACGGTTTATCCGTCCGCTGTCTGGTTAAGCGTATCTGCTGCCTCACCCAATCCGGCTCGAAATTACCCGCCCCGATGATACCCAAGCCACCAGCCTCAGAAACCGCAGAGACAAGCTCGGCCGTGCCCAGATGAGCCATTCCTCCCTGAATAATCGGATACCTGATGCCGAAGAGGTCACAAATAGCAGTTTTGAGCAAGCCCGGTCTTCCTTCCTCTAGCCAGTCTTCGCCTTAGGACTCTTAATCTCAACGACTTCCCTGCCAGCATAGCTTCCACAAGTAGGACAAACGTGGTGCGGCAGCTTAAGGTTATGACACTGAGGACAATAAACCAGAGAAGGGGGAGTAACCCCAAGGTGACTGCGTCTCTTGCCTTGTCGCGCCTTGGCATATCTTCGTTTTGGTAAAGCCATAATCTACTCCGTTCCTTTACAATCACTTACTGATGTTCTATCAGCTAAAGCCAATTCACCTATTGCGAACCGGCGAGCTCCTTCTCCCTGAGACGGACAACCGCAGAGCCCATTATTGAGGTTCTGGCCACAATCAGGACACAACCCAGCGCAATCCTCGCGGCAGAGCGGCTTCATAGGAACAGCCAGCAGTACATACTGCTGCAGCGCCGAGGTTAAATCCAGAATATGACGCTCATCAATAGTAAAACAACCGGGTTCCTCAGGCAAGGGCAATGAAGTACCACTAATTACATCGGTAACCGGGAAGTACTCCTCCTCAATACCCAGAGTCAGGGGACAGCTAAACAAATTCAAGCACCGGCTGCAGGTAACCTTGACCTCAGTATGCACTATACCCTTAACCAGGATACCCCGGTCAGTACGCGTCAACTCAACCTCGCCATTAACTACACCATCACCACCAGCCAGATTGATAGCCCCTTCCACCTTATAGCCCCGTCTTGAACCTATAGACGCTCTAAGTTGCTGAGACACATTTATCTGCATAGCTTCCCGCTCCCATTAGAGCCAGAGCTTATTATAAGCCGAGCCACCTACCTAGTGTCAAGCCAATAACCAAGATTGACACTGGAGACAGGATAACATAAACTTAGGGTTTAACATCTAAATTTTACTGGAGGATTACCTATGATTAGGACACCTAAGCAGTATGTGGAAAGCTTGAATGACGGGAGGGTAATCTATCACAAGGGAGAGAGGATACCCGACATAACAAAGCACTCGGCTTTTAAGGGGTGCATCACAGGCAGAGCTATGTGTTATGTCCTGGCTAACGACCCTCAGTACCAAGACCTCCTCACCTACGAAGAGGATGGGGAGCAAATACCGTTTATCTGGAAGCTACCCAGAACAGCAGAGGACCTAATAAAGCGACGAGAAGTCTATTTAACCGCTCAACGAGCGGGTGCCATTATGACCGGTATGGGGCCTGATGCCCTGGCGGCTTCAGCGATTGCGGCAGCACGAATGGATAATAAGCTGGGCACTCACTATACAGAGGCGGTTGACGATTATCGGCAGCACCTGAAGAAAACAGACGTAGCCATTACCGGCGCCATTACCGATGTAAAGGGAAACAGGAGTCTGCGCCCGATGTCACAGGAACAACATCAGGATTTCTACGTTAGAGTGGTCGACAGACAAAAGGATGGAATAGTGGTAAGAGGCGCCAAGACACACATCAGTACTACCCCTGATGCCAATGAAGCCATTGTTTCTCCGTGCCGGGCTCACCGTGAGGAAGATAAGGACTGTGCTCTGGCCTTTGCCACTCCCCTAAACGCCAAGGGCATTTCACTGATAGCCTCGCCAGAGCATTACTCCGAACGGGGTGATGAGGCTGACTGGAATTGGCCGCTTAATGGACAACGTGCCGGGATTAGTGAATGCATGATCGTCTTTGATGATGTTTTTGTACCCTGGAACAGGGTCTTCATGTGTGGCGAATGGCAGTTTTCCCGAGACATTGCCTGGCTATTTGGTGTCTTTCACCGTCTTTATGGTACCACTCATAAAGTAATATCACTCGAACAGACTGTGGGGGCGGCAGCGTTAATGGCCGAGTATAACGGCCTGGATAAGTATCCTCATATTCAGGAGAAGCTGGCCTGGCTAGCAATGCACCAACAGGTAGTCGAGGCCATGAGCCTAGCAGGCTGTGAGCAACCCGACATAGAGCCAGACTCCGGATTTGCCGCTCCTAACCTAAGCTATATAAATATAGCCAAATACATATTTGCCAATAACCAGCATGAGGTTTCCAAGATTCTTGCAGATATTACCGGTGGGCTTACAAGCACCGTCTTCACCTACAGAGACTGGATGAATCCTGAGGAACAGCCTCTGATTGAAAAGTACCTTGCCGGTAAAGCTGGCATACCGACCGAGCACCGTCTTCGTGTGATACGGCTGGTAAAAGACCTGGTAGACCACTGCCATGACAGCACTCATATTCATGCTGAAGGCTCTCTGGCAGCACAAAAGATGGCCTTGTATGCCTCTGCAGACTGGGAAAGATACAAAGCTATTGCTAAAAGAAATACCGGAATCCCGGGATGGGAAGACCACCCTTCACTGAAACATCTACCAGCATTGCCAGCTAAGTATGAGGTTTAACATCAGGTTTTGTTCATACGCAATTCTCAAGGAGCAGGCTGGTGCAAGGCAGGAGCGCGATAGTTTGGAAAGGACTATCAACTTCCGGTAGTTCGGTGACAAAGGGAGAATCGGTTTATTGACACTAGGGACAGGATAAACTATAATTAGCCCGCTTTAACGCTACCCCCTACATATCCTAAATAGCTTGTGTCGTGCCAACTCCACTGCGTATAAGGAGACAGGCTATGTTAGCCCTAGAAGGCATAAAGATACTGGATCTTACCTGGCAGGGGCCAGGGTCTCTATGCACTATGATCCTGGGCGACCTAGGTGCCGAGATAATCAGAGTTGGGGCTACCCCAACCGCAAATGCCCGCCAAGCCAAAAGAGAAACGGGGCGGAGAGAAGTTGCCCATCAAGCCATTAACAGGAACAAGAAGAGCATCCTGCTTAATCTAAAGTCAGAGCCTGGCCGCAATATCTTCTATCAACTGGCAGAGGAGACCGATGTCATCGCTGAAGGCTTCAGACCGGGCGTAGCT
>DAOUMH010000038.1:0-26692 GCA_034411815.1 Dehalococcoidales bacterium
CTTTTCGTAATCTCTTTCGCCGAATATCTTGCTCCCTATCCTCACTATATTGGCTCCTTCCTCTATTGCAACCTTATAAGAATTCGTCATCCCCATTGAAAGATACTTCATCTCCACCTCAGGCAGGTTAAGCTCTTTAATCTTCTCAAACAACCTTCTTGTTTCCACAAAATAGGGTCTGGAATCCTCCGGGTCGCCAAAACGAGGTCCCATAGTCATAAGACCCGTTACTCTTATGTTTTGAAAAGCCGAGAGCTCTGCCACCAACGGCTCAACCTTCTCCGACAGCACACCTGATTTTTGCTCTTCACGGCCACTATTTACCTCAATCAATACCGGCATCACCTTACCAATCTGAGCACATCTCCTATCAATATCCCGAGCTATTTCCACAGAATCAACAGTCTCTATCATATCAAAGAGCCTTACTGCCTTCCCCACCTTATTTTTCTGAAGGTGTCCTAAAAAATGCCACTTCACCCTGTTCCCCACCACCTCATACACCCTTTCGGCTTCCTGCACATAATTCTCTCCAATAAGCCTTACCCCGGATTCCACTGCTTCAAGCAATTCCCAGGGCTGTCTTGTTTTGGCAGCGGCTACCAGATGAACCCCGGCTGGCAGCTCACTCAATATCTGGTTAACACTTTGCCTAATCCCCATAGACATTCCCCTACAAAGCACTAATAAATTCTAACACTAAATAGAACCACCTTCCACCGAACGGTCAAGGTGCAGCTCAGACCCCAAAAACAGCTACGGAGCAAAGCCCTCCTTGACTATCAACCCTAAATGTATAAAAATAGAGCTACCGACGAGAGACCAGTGAATAGAACCAGGGGTTTTGTTAATCTCAAGCTGACTGCAAAATCGGGGTGTAGCGCAGCCTGGTAGCGCACCTGAATGGGGTTCAGGTGGTCGGCGGTTCAAATCCGCCCACCCCGACTTCCGGCCTCCGTCAATGCTCAATCTGCTTAATCTGATAACGCAACTTGCCTGCCGGTGCCACTACCTCTATTACATCACCCCGACCATGTCCAACAATGGCTTTACCTATAGGTGAAGCTATAGAAATCTTGCCCTTGACCGGGTCCACCTCCCTGGGACTAACAATCGTATAGCGTAATTCCTCACCTGAACCAAGATTGTGGAGGATAACACAATCGCCAATATCTACCCTGAGAGCATCCTTCTGCTTCCCGTCAATGACAACCGCCGTTTTCAGGGTTTCTTCCAATTCCCTAATTCGCCCCTCAAGGTGCCCGCGCTGCTCCCTCGCCGCTTCCAGGGGAGCGTTCTCGCGAAAGTCCTTATCGGCAGCTGCCCGGCGCATCTCATCAATAGCCTGCGGCCGTCTATCCCTAAGTGCGGCAAGCTCGGCCTCCAACTCATCATACCCCTGCTGGGTCAAGGGAATGGCCTGTACCAAACCCGCCCTGGATGAAGACCGGGAGCTGGCTTTCACCTTCTTAGCCTTAAGATGAACGGCCAGGTTACTCTTACTCCACCCTTTCTTCTTAGCATAAGTCAGGAAAGCCCGTACCAGCTCAAGCTTCCTTACGTAATCAGTATCTGATAACGATAGCCTCTCGGCATAGTTAGCTACCTCAGGGGCAGTAAGCCCAGCCAAGGGTCTTTTCCCCCCATACCAGCGAACAAACCGGTATATATCCTGCTGACTCGTTCCTCTTTCCTCAGGCGACAAACTAGCTAAGAAAAGACCGGCTGCTTCATCCAAGCTCAAACTCTGACTACCGTCCACCTCAGGATACCCTCCATAAATATATTCCCGAATATATTCAGGTCAACCCTGTAACAATGTTGACCCACAGTGCCCTGCTACCGTCCTTTCAAGCGAAAGGGAATCTTCATCACCTCAATAGCCTTAGATACTGCCCCATGCCCCACCAGCCTTAATATCGCCCCACTATGCCAGTCAAAGGATAAATCGTCTGCCTTAAGTAAGACATCATCAATGCCATTGGATTTTATTATGTCAAATATCCTGTTAATCTGACTGTCGCTCAGGTGTTCATAGAATCTCCGAGCCCGGTAGCCCATTTTCAGTTCCCACCCCAGTTTCTTCTTCCAGTCCCGCTCATAGCCAGCCATACTCTTGGCTGACAGGTCATTACTCTCCAGGGCCCGGTGTAAATTATTAACTGCCATTTCAGCACACAGCAGGCCGTAGTAGATACCACCGCCGGTAGTCGGTTTTACCTGCCCGGCAGCAGTGCCCACCACCATCAGCCTCTCGCCACAGGTTCTAGCCAGCGGCTTCAGCGGGATGCCGCTATAGATCAGCTTGGTCTCAGCCGAAACTATCTTACCTTGAGTCTGCAGGGAGGACATTAGTCTCCTCAGATAAAGCCCGGGGCTGCGACGGGACAGCAACCCCACCAGAGCCCTCTGCGGTAAGATCGGTACCAGCCAGGCAAAAAAGGCAGGAGCTATCTCCTGCCCAAAATAGACCTCAACCTCATCTACCCCCACCACCTCCACCTCGGCCTGGGCGCCAGCAACAAAATCGCCAAACCTGCCCAACCCCAACCTCTCAGCCAGTATCGAGCCAAAGCCGGTAGCAATAACAACCGCCCTTGCCTCAAAGTTCAACTCCCCTCCCCGACAATCAGCCTCAACCCTAACCCCATCACTCCCAACCTCAACACGCGTAACCCGGCTGTTCAAAACATAATCCACCCCCCTGTCCCGGGCCCGGTCGGCCATAGCCACGTTAAAAGCTGGCCTGTCTATAATACAAGCCTGGGGCTCCTCTCGACGCAGGCTGAATAATTTTCCTGAGGGCGAAAATAAGCTGGCACCATTCGCCCGCCTCAAAATAACGCTGTCATCAATGTTAAAGGAGTTAATGCACTCACAGCCAACGATACCAGTGCAGCAAACCAGTTCTGACAGCCTTTCCTTACGCTCTACCACTACCACCCCATACCCCATCTCAGCCAGCCTGTAAGCCACATAGCTCCCTACTGGCCCACCACCTATGACTACCACATCATGCAACCTCAACCCTCCGGTCTGAAAATAACCTAGATACCACCCTATCATACACTATAATTACATCAAGTTGAAGGATGCCCGGAGCAAAGATTGACAGGTAACCGTGGAAAACTATAGAATGCGGCGGCAAAAGACAACGCCTGTTCTACTTAAATGAGATATAAGAGCTACCAAGGATACAAACTAAACTCCCTATGGGTCCTGATAGGGCTAAACCTGCTGCTTTTTGTAGCCACTTTCATAGCCCCCAACCTTGCCTTGCTTCTTGGCTTAATGCCGGCAGATGTACTGGCAAGACCCTGGACAATGGTAACCAATCTCTTCATCCACGGCAGTATAGGACACATCCTAGCCAACATGATTACCCTCTACTTCTTTGGCAGATACCTGGGCAAACTGGTTGGAGAGAAGAAGTTCCTAACTATTTATTTCATAGGGGGGATACTGGGAAATATCCTCTACATACTCCTGGCACCACCCTTCTCCATAGCTATCGGAGCCTCGGGAGCCGTCTTTGCCCTAGGCGGAGCACTGGCAGCAATGAGACCAAAGCTGAGAGTTATAGTGTTTCCCATACCAGCCCCGCTTCCCCTGTGGGTAGCAGTCATCGGCGGCTTCTTAATAGTTTCGTTTTTCCCGAATGTAGCCTGGCAGGCTCATCTCGGCGGTCTGGCATTCGGCCTAATAACGGGTTATATCTTCAGAAGAAGAGAGCATTCTTTCTTTTAGTCTAAGCCATAGATTGCCCATCTTCCCGGCAGGAGTGATGCGAGATAAAAGCTACTTAAGGCAACGAGTGGATTCGAACTGTTATGAATAAGACGAAGAAGCCGATAATCGGGGGGGCTTTAGCTATTTCTTCTGGCCTGCTCGGCTTATTAGGAACTGCAAGCTATTCTATTGGTTTTGGTGAAGCCGGCAGCGGTATTGGCAAAGGGGATATGCCTCCATTTGTGCCAAGCATAATATTCGGTATCCCCATACTGGCGATAATAATTGCCCTGCTTGCCATAGTAGGCGGCATATTCGCCATAATGAGGAAACGATGGCGGTGGTCTCTTACCGGTTCAATTGCAGCTGCATTATCTTTCATTTTCCTGGGGATACCAGCTATAGTACTGATTGCTCTATCTAAAGACGAGTTTGCCTAGAATAGCAAGTCCGAAAAGAAGCGTTATAATCCGGCACCAGTCGAACAGGGGGGAAGCAATATGGCACATCGACACAAGGATAATCTTACCGGAGAGCATCGCACTGGTGACCTTGGCCAGCTAATACTCTATTACCTTTTTATGGTACTGTGGCTATCTGATATGTTCTTGGAATACTCCAACTTCCTCAATGAATACATACCGACAGTAGTAAAATTACCCCTTGGTATTTCGCTACTGATTGTATCTGGTTACCTAGCAGTAACCGGCCTTTCGATTGTATTTAGTAAAAAGGCAAAACCACAAGGCGTAATTAGAAAAGGCGTATTCAATTTCGTGCGCCACCCAATATACCTGAGCGAAATGATATTATATCTGGGATTGTTAATGCTAAATACATCCTTGGCTGCCGCCTGCATATGGGTAATAGCCATATTTTTATACACTACATCTCACGCTATGAAGAGAAGCTGCTGCTGGCGAGATTTGGAGAGGAATACGAGCAGTATATGAAAGAAGTGCCAATGTGGTTTCCCCGCCTTCGCAGAAAGAAATAAGTGACAGTGGTGGGTCTTGAAAGAAAAAGTATGAATCGCCGAAAGGGGCTACCTACAACAGCTGCTCATTCCTTAATCATGAACAGCTACCATAATTATCGCAAAACCTAAAAAACCTGCTCCCAATCCTATAAACATACCCGGCAAAAAATTATCTATCGCCCAGCCGACACCCATACCTATGAAAAGACCAGCCGGAATGAAGATTCCAGCGAATTTCCTCCGCCCCTCTTTGTTTGACTCTTTACTTTGTTCGCCCATTTAATTCCACCTCTCTAATTAAGTGGGTTTGAACACAACGCCCGTTTCTGAAATTAAAAATGGCAGCGGGTGGATTCGGACCACCGACCAAAGGCTTATGAGTCCTCTGCTCTACCACTGAGCTACGCTGCCCGCCAAAATATAGCACACTAAAAATTGAGGTGTCAATTCTGTGCTTGGCTCCCAGGCACACTCTCACAGCATCCCCCAGAGTCACGCTATGAGAGGAAGCGAGACTACCTTCCCCGCTTCTCATAATCAGGACACCAAGTAGCATTAGGCCGTATAGTATTATGACAAGCCCCACGCCAGTTCCACTTACAGCTATCACACAGGAATATATTCATCCCCAGTGCCTTCTTAATCCTGAGGGTAATCTTATATCTCCAAGAGGGCTTTGCCGGCTTCATTCTCAACCTAAAATCAAAGAAGGTGGAACACCTTGAAACAATATATCAGGTTAGATGCTATCCAGCAATAATTATGGTAAAATGTAACCGGATTTTTGCAAGGCTCGGGTAATAACCTAACTATATTGATTAGGATAGTTTATTGTGGCTACAGCAAAAGTTAAGAAGACAAAATGGCAGCCAACTCTGGAATCGCTCACCTGGGGCAATCTAACCTGGGTCAATATCGAGGGCCCAACAGAGCAGGAAACGGAATATCTGGCTAAAAATTACTCCTTCCACCCCCTGGATCTGGACGACTGCCTCAGCCGAATACAGCGCCCCAAAATAGACGAATATAAAGACTATTTGTTTTTAGTCTTCCACTTCCCCGTACTCAGCAAAGAGGCACGGGTAACCACCTCCAGCCAGCTATCTGTATTTATCGGCAAGAAATACCTCATCACCCTGCATAAAGGTGAGCTTAAGCCGCTGGTAAAGCTATTCAAGGAATGCCAGATTGCCGAAGAATCACAACAGGAATACTTCAGCCAGGGCTCTGGCTATCTCCTATACCGCATAGTTGACAGACTGGTTGACTCCTGCCTGCCGATTCTGAATAAGATTGGCGACAACATTGAGAATGCTGAGGACCACATTTTCTCAAGCACCGGTATGCCCAAAGCGATAGAAGAAATATCTGTACTACGGCGTGATGTAATTTCGTTTCGCCGCATCATCTGGCCGATGAGAGCCGTCATCGGCAGTATGGAACCAAAGATTCGTCGCTTCACCGAGATGGACCTGAATGTTTACTTCGGAGATATGGTTGACCATTTAGATAAGATTTGGGATGGGCTAGACGAGTATAAAGAGGTAATTGAAGGGCTAAACTATGCCCATGACTCACTGGCAACTAACCGCACCAATGAGGTCATGCGAATGTTGACCATCATCGCCACCATCCTGTTGCCTCTAACTGTAGTGGCTTCCATCTACGGGATGAATGTTCCATTACCATTCCAGAACTCCGATTATGCCCCCCTCTTTGTATTCTTTATCTGGATAGCCATTGTGAGCGGCATGCTCCTTTTCTTCCACCGCCGACACTGGATTTAACATCGCAGAGTATAGGGTTTAAAGGCTTTTTGATAATGAAGGTCTCTCATCGGTTCGTGGTTGTTGCTGCCATCTTTGTCACCTGCCTCATTATTGCCAATATTACTGTCGTTAAGCCAACAAGCATCAGCGGCATACCGGCAGCCATAGTCATCTTTCCCCTGAGCTACATCGTCGGTGATATTCTGACCGAGGTCTATGGTTATCGCCTAGCAAGAAGGGTAATCTGGCTCGGGTTCCTCTGCAACATTATAGCCGTCATAGCCATCTGGCTCGGACAGATACTACCACCAGCCCCGGAATGGGCAGGGCAGGAAGCCTACGAAAGCATCCTGGGCTATACCCCCCGAATACTACTCGCCTCCCTCGTAGCCTATTTGGTAGGTGAATTCAGCAATTCCTTCGTCCTGGCTAAGATGAAGATTAAGACAAAGGGACGCTGGCTGTGGGCAAGAACCATCGGCTCCACCATAGTAGCCCAAGCACTGGACGCCGCCGTCTTTATCCCACTGGTCTACATCGGCCGATTTGATTGGTCCTTCATAGCCACGGCCAGTATCGCTCACGGGCTCGCAAAAGTAGCCTACGAGATAATTGCCACCCCCCTCACCTATGCTGTGGTCAATTTCCTAAAGAGAAAAGAAGCTATTGACACCTACGACTACGAAACGAGGTTTAATCCATTCCTCGTCTTAGACTAGAGAAGGAGAACGCTAAGAAAACAATGCATATCCGAGTCTTGGGGGCACACCACTGTGAATCACGAAATTCAAAACTTACCAGTCTATTGATTGACGACATCATAGCTATAGATGCCGGTAGTCTTACTTCCAGCCTCTCCCTACCGAAACAACTGGAACTCCGGGCAATCCTGCTCACCCATCAACACTATGATCACATCAGAGATATTCCAGCCGTAGCTATGAACTTTGCCATCCAGAATACCACCGTCAATATTTACTCCACTCAATCCGTGCATGACGTCATCACAAACCACCTGTTGAATGGCAAACTCTACCCTAAATTTCTGGAACAGCCTCAAGGGAATCCAGCAGTCAGGTTTACCCTGATAGAACCACATAAACCCCAGCAGATCGAAGGCTACAACATCCTAGCGGTGCCGGTAAATCACCTCATTCCTGCCGTGGGTTACCAGGTTGCTTCCCCGGACGGTAAAAGGGTATTCTATACTGGAGATACCGGCCCGGGCCTGGCTGCCTGCTGGGAACATGTATCGCCCCAGCTACTTATTACCGAGGTTACCGCACCCAATAAATATGAGGAATTTGCCAGAGAATCAGGACACCTCACCCCCAACCTGCTCAAGCAAGAGATCACCACCTTCCAGGGGATTAAGGGCTACATGCCCCCAGTAGTTGCGGCCCACCTGAACCCGGGATTCGAGAAGGAGATAGAGGCTGAAATAGCCATCATAGCCAAAGACTTAAATAATTCAATTAACTTGGCCTACGAGGGGATGCAACTCCACATCTAGAAATAACCCGCTCATTGGAGTGAGGCTAATGAGCAATCTAAAATTCATAGTTGACAACAACATGGGCAAGTTGGTTAAGTGGTTGAGGATAATGGGATATGATACACTATTCTTTGATGGCAGTGACGATTCTCTGATGATAGCCACTGCCCTAGCTGAAGGGAGAATAATACTAACCAGAGATACACAGATTATGAGACGGCGAGTAGTGGCCAATGGCCAGCTTAAAGCCATGCTTATCAAGGATGACAAGCCTGAGCAGCAGATGCACCAGGTGATAGCCACCCTGAACCTAGATTGCCAGTTTAAGCCATTTGCCATCTGCCTGGAATGCAATAAGCCCTTACTGGAAATGAATAAACAGAATATGAAAGACCGGGTGCCGGACTATGTTTTCCAGACCCAGAACCAATATATGGAGTGCCCCACCTGCCACCGAATTTACTGGAGGGGAACACACTGGCAAGCAATGGTCAACAAACTGAAGGAGTTTACGAGGGTCCAACCATAGCCAGGGGTTAATTACAGACTATTTGCTGATAGCAACCCAAGGGGATTACAGTGAAAGTTCTAACCATCGAGCAGATGCAACAGATAGAAAAGGAATGTGCCAAGTATGGACTATCCCCAAGCAAGCTCATGGAAAATGCCGGTAAAGCGGTAGCTGAAGAAGCCAGACAAATCCTAGGCAACATTGATAAGCAAAACATCCTAATCCTGATAGGCCCCGGTAACAATGGGGGAGATGGATTAGTTACCGCCCGTCACCTTCATGATGAAGGAGCCAAGATCAGCCTCTACCTCTTCACCCAGAGACCAGCAAGTGACCCGAACCTCAAGCTAGTTCAGAAACGCGGTGTAACCCTTATTGATGCAACTACAGATGAGAACCTGGACAAGCTCGGTGAATTGCTATCATCAACCAACGCTATTATTGACGCGATATTCGGCACAGGCCCCATCCGCCCGTTCCATGGTACCTTGGCACAAGCCCTGGACAGCATCAGACGAGCCAAGATGAAGAACCCATCTCTCCACATCATTGCCCTGGATTTACCCTCTGGCCTCAACGCCGATACCGGTGCCGCAGACCCTGCCTGCCTTCACGCAGATAACACCATTACCCTCGGTTTTCCTAAGCTAGGGTTGTTCAATCCTCAGGAGGCAGAAAGGGTCGGCAAAATAACCGTGGCCGATATTGGCATACCACTTCACCTGGCAGAGCAGATTACTACAGAGATTATCACCGGCAATTGGGCCAGCACTGGCCTTCCCAAGCGCCCGCTTGAAGCTAACAAGGGGACATTCGGCAAGGCTCTTGTTGTCGCCGGTTCAATTAACTACATCGGGGCTGCCTACCTAGCCTGCAGCAGTGCCCTGAGAGTCGGGGCAGGATTAGTAACCCTGGCAACAGCCACTAGTCTACAGCCCACTCTGGCATCAAAGCTAACCGAGGTAACCTACCTTCCCCTGCCTGAATCCCGCCCCGGCATCATTGCTTCCCAAGCGGACAGACTCATACATCAGGAATCCAACCACTATGACGCCCTTCTCATAGGCTGTGGTCTGGGCCAAAGCCAATCGGTTGCAAGCTTCATCAAATCCACCCTCTTTAAATCGAAGAAGCCGAAGCTGCCACCCCTTATACTTGATGCCGATGCTCTTAACACCCTGGCTAAAATCCCTAAGTGGTGGCAACAGCTAACCGACAATGCTATACTTACCCCACACCCAAGCGAAATGGCAAGGCTTATTAAAGCATCGGTAGATGAGGTCCAATCGGATAGAGAAGGTATTGCCAGAAGGGTCGCTCAGGAATGGCATAAAACTATTGTCCTGAAAGGAGCCTACACTGTTATCGCCGCCCCAGATGGTCGTACCAGGATTAGCCCTAGAGCCAACCCCGGACTAGCATCAGCCGGAACCGGTGATGTGCTTGCCGGAGCGATAGCTGGACTGCTAGCCCAGGGGCTAGCACTTTTTGACGCCGCCACCCTTGGAGTATACTTGCATAGCCAGGCCGGGGAAATAGTTAAATCCAGGCTAGGTGATACCGGGATGATTGCTACCGACCTCTTGCCGGTACTGCCGGTGGTTATTAAGCTATTAAAGAAAATACCGGCCTGATAATCAGTGAATCATGTTATTAGCTATTGATATTGGAAACACCGACACCACCCTAGGGCTTTTCGAAGGAGAAAAGCTCCGTGCCACCTGGCATATTGCTACAGATATTCGCCGTATGACAGACGAGTATGCTTCTTTACTAATCAATCTGTTCCGCCAGCAGGGCATAGATACCTCCGATATCAAAGAAGCAGCTCTATGCAGTGTCGTCCCACCACTGGTAGCTACCTTTGACAAACTCTTTCAGCGATATTTCCACATCTCGCCCCTGATAATAGGAACCGGGGTTAAGACCGGGGTACGTATATGCATGGATAACCCTCGAGAGGTCGGTGCCGACCGCATCGTAAATGCTGCCGCCGCCCATCACCTATACGGTGGGCCGACAATCATTGCCGACCTGGGGACAGCTACCACCTTTGATACAGTATCCAAAGAAGGTAATTACCTGGGTGGAGCTATTGCCCCAGGTATAGTCACTGCCGCCGAGGCTATGTTCAAACGAGCCTCAATGCTGCCCCGGGTAGAACTAGTCCACCCCAAGCATGCTATCGGCACCAACACCACCACTGCCATGCAATCAGGGATTATCTTTGGCTACGTAGGGCTGGTTGAAGGCATAGTGGCTCGTATTCAGCAGGAATTAGGAGAAAAAGCCAAGGTGGTAGCTACAGGAGGCTACTCCGAAATCATAGCCAAAGAGACAACGGCAATCAATCTAGTAAACCCCGATTTGACACTGGTTGGGCTAAGACTCATCCACCTAATGAACAGAGCCTAGTCCGATAAGGAGACTGCAATGCTAACTAATAAGGCTATAGTGCTAGGTATAACTGGCAGTCTGGCTGCCTATAAGGCAGCCGACATTGCCAGTAAGCTGACCCAAGCCGGAAGCAGGGTTGAGGTAATCATGACCGAGTCGGCTACCAAGTTTATAACCCCCCTAACCCTCCGCAGCACCACCGGACGGCCAGTGGCAACCAGTATGTGGGAGCCTATCCCTGAGTTCAGGGTCGCACATATAGCCCTGGCCGAGGCAGCCGATGTAGTGACTATTGCTCCGGCTACAGCCAATATTATCGCCAAGCTGGCAACCGGCATCTCTGATGATATGCTCACCGGCACCGTGCTGGCAACCAAGGCACCTGTTATCATAGCACCAGCCATGAATACCAATATGTTCCGAAATCCCATCACCCAGGAGAACCTGTCCAAGCTTAAAGCCAGGGGCTTTATCATCGTTGAGCCTGCCTACGGACATCTAGCCTCAGGTAAAATAGGCCTTGGTCGCCTGGCCGATGCCGAAGAAATTATAGGCACAATCAAACAGATTTTGGGCAGAAACGGTGACCTTGCCGGGAAATGCATCGTGGTCACTGCCGGTGGCACCCAGGAGCCCATTGACCCCGCCCGCCACATAGGTAACCGTTCCTCAGGCAAAATGGGCTACGCTATAGCTGAGGCAGCCAGAGACAGGGGGGCTGAAGTCAAGCTAATCACCGCTCCCACCCTCCTCCCCAAGCCAACAGGTATTGAGATCACTCACATTGAAACCGCCCTCCAGATGAAGAAGGCAGTGGCTGAGGCCGTAACCCAAGCCGATGCCCTGATTATGGCTGCAGCGGTAGCTGATTATCAGCCAAAGAGTGCAGCCAAGTCCAAGATTAAAAAAGATGCCTCAAGTCTGACCCTGGAGTTGGTCAGAACACCGGATATTCTGGCTGAGGTAGATGGTAGCTTCATCAAGATTGGCTTTGCTGCCGAAAGCGAGGAGATAATAGAAAACGCCAGACAGAAATTACAGAAAAAACAGCTTGACCTCATTGTGTCTAACGATATTACTGCCACTGATAGCGGCTTCGGCGTTGACACCAACGAGGTAACACTGATTGACCGAGACGGCAAGACAGAAAACCTGCCCCTGCTGACCAAAAGAGAGGTTGCTGATAAGGTTCTAGACAGGGTGGTGGGGATGATGAAATAAGGGGGCGAGAGATGCCCATTCAACAAAATTTATCAAAGAGCAATAGTTTTGAACTTATTCTCGAGAAAGATCATTTACAAAGAAAGTGGCTTAATATTAAGGCATCTTATAAGTATTTATTTCCTAACATTAATGGTACTACAATCATATTAATCACCGATAAAGGGGATATTCATACGGAGTTCAAGATATATAAAAGTAGATGGTATCCATGGCTTGAAGGTGGTGACCTACCGATTTGGTTTGATGCACACAAAGAATTGAGAGTTGGAAGTAAAGTCCGTATTACAGAAATCGCACCTAAAATAAGATTTAGGCTTAAAATAGTAAAATGAGGTAGTGTGAAAAAATCCATCCCCCTGACCCCCTTCCTTTTGTAAAGGAAGGGGGAAATATTAGAGAGGTGGATTATAGCTTCCCCCTTTAGCAAAGGGGGACCGAGGGGGATTTTCTTCCCTCCCGTGGGGAAAAGGGGTGGGGAATATTCACGGGCTAAGCCGCTAGTGATACGAGGGTGGCAGGGTGGGAAAAGATAAGAAGCGAGAAGGGCAGGGGGTGGCATTCTTAAAAAACCTACTACTAGAAAGGTAATCATGCCAAAAACACCGAAAATTGATGAAATGCCCAAAGCCTATGAGCCAGACAAGGTTGAGGCTAAGTGGTACCAGCTATGGATGGAGAAGGGCTACTTTAAACCCAGGATAGACCCCAAAAAGAAGCCCTTCGTTATTATTATGCCACCGCCCAATGTTACCGGCGAGCTGCATGTAGGACACGCCCTGACCGCCACACTAGAGGACATTATGACCCGCTGGCATCGTATGAAGGGTGACCCTACCCTATGGCTCCCAGGGATTGACCATGCCGGCATTGCCGCTCAGGTAGTGGTAGAGCAACTGCTGGCAAGAGAAGGGCTGGACCGGCACCAGCTAGGTAGAGATAAGTTCCTGGAGAGGATGAGACAGTGGGCAGCAAGTTGCCGCCAGGCGGTGACCAAGCAACACCAGAGGCTGGGGGCTTCCTGCGACTGGAGCCGGGAGTGCTTTACCCTGGACGAGGGCCCGAGCCGAGCGGTGCGCACTGCCTTTGTCCGTCTATACAACAAAGGCTTAATCTACCGCGGAGAGCGGATTATTAACTGGTGCCCCCGCTGTGCCACTGCCCTGTCCGACCTTGAGGCAGACCACAAGGATATACAAGGACACCTGTATTACGTCCGCTATCACCTGACTGACAGCGACAAGGATTTTATAACAGTAGCCACCACCCGACCTGAGACGATACTCGGAGATACCGCCGTAGCTGTCAACCCTGATGACAAGCGGTTCAAAGCCATGCTCGGCAGGAAGGTTCTCCTGCCGGCGGTGAAAAGAGTAATACCTATTGTGGCTGATGAAGCAGTTGACCCTGCCTTTGGCACTGGTGCCGTCAAAATAACCCCGGCCCATGACCCGGTGGATTTTGAGGTGGCTCAGCGGCAGGGACTACCCCTAGTAAATATACTGAACCCCGATGCTACCATGAACGAGAACGCCGGACCCTATGCTGGTCTTGACCGCTTTGCCTGCCGTCAGGCTATACTATCCGATTTGGAGAAAGACGGGCTTCTGGTAAAAGCCGAGCCCTACAGCCACTCGGTAGGGCACTGCCAGCGCTGCCAGACAGTTATTGAACCTTTAGCCAGCAAGCAATGGTTTATCAAAACCCAGTCCCTGGCTCAACCAGCCATAAATGCTGTCGTGGATGAACGCATCACCATTATTCCCCAGCATTTTACCAAGGTCTATCTAAACTGGATGGAGAATATACGCGATTGGTGCATCAGCCGCCAGCTGTGGTGGGGTCACCGAATCCCGGTTTGGTATTGCCGGGACTGCAACGAATTAACGGCAGCCGTTGAAGACGCCAAAACCTGCGGCCACTGCGGCTCGGCTAATATAGAGCAAGACCCCGATGTGCTGGATACTTGGTTCAGCTCAGCCCTGTGGCCTCACTCCACACTGGGCTGGCCCGATAATACCGAGGACCTCCGCTACTTCTACCCAACCACAGTAATGGAAACCGGCTACGACATCCTTTTCTTCTGGGTAGCCAGAATGATTATGATGGGAATTGAGGATACCGGCAATATTCCCTTCCACACCGTCTACCTTCACGGACTAATACGAGACGAGAAGGGAGAGAAGATGAGCAAGCTCAGGGGTAATGTACTTAATCCCATCGACACGCTGGAAAAATACGGCACTGATGCCCTGCGCTTTGCCCTATCCACAGGCACATCACCGGGGAATGACATTAAACTAACTACATCAAGGTTGGAATCTGGCCGTAACTTTGCCAACAAGCTGTGGAATGCCACCCGTTTTACAATCAGGAACATCGAGCCCGACAACATCGGCACGGAAATCCGGTGGAACCTGCTCCCGGTAGAAGACTGCTGGATTCTGAGCCGACTGAACCGCACTATAGACAATGTAACCACCCTAACCAAGGGCTTCCAGTTTGGGGAAGCCCAGAGGCAAATCTATGATTTTCTGTGGGGTGAACTCTGTGACTGGTACATTGAGCTAGCTAAGATCCGCCTCCGCTCCACCGGGGAGGAGCCTTCACCCATCCCGGTTCTGGTTCACACCCTAGAGACCTCGCTCCGTCTGCTGCACCCCTATATGCCCTTCATCACCGAAGAACTGTGGCAAAACCTGAAGTATCATCTACCCCCAGACCAGCAACCGACAAGCGATTCCATAATGGTAGCCCCCTACCCTGAGACTGACACCACAGTGATCAATCCCGAGGCAGAACGAGTCATGGAATCTATAATAGAAATAATACACTCCATCCGCAATGCCCGAGCCCAATATAAAGTAGAAAGCGGTAGATGGATTGAGGCACAAGTCTATGCGGGAAAGCTCGCCCCGGCCATCACACCGTACTCCCAAGCTATCCAGGCTCTGGCCAGAGTAAGACCTTTCACCTTGCTGGACAAGAGACAGGAAAGCCCGCCAGATGAAAACGCCCTGGTGTTAGTGCTTAAAGAGGCTGAGGTTGTCCTCCCTATGGAAAGTATGGTCAACATGAAAGCCGAGAAGAAGCGGCTGGAGAGAGAGATAGAACAGAGCCAGACCGAAGTAACTCGACTTGAAGCCAAGCTCAAAGATAGGGCATTTTTAACCAAAGCACCGTCTGCTGTCGTAGATAAGGAGCAAGATAAGCTGACAGCAATAAAGGACAAGCTAGCCAGGCTAAAGGAGCAGTTCACCAAGTTTCAATAACAAATAGCCGCTATATCAGATGGTTGGCAATAATGCTCCGCTGTATTTCAGAAATACCAACGTATATCTCGGTCATCTTAGCATCCCGGTACAACCGCTCAACAGACATGGTCTCCATCGTGCCGTATGAACCATGAACTTGCATCGCCATGCGGGTGACCTCAACTGCCATCTGAGAGGTGAAGAGCTTGGCTACCGAGGAATCATACCGGATGTCTATACCCTGGTTACGGAGAAACGCAGTCCTGTATGCCAGCCACCTGCCGGCTTCTATCCGAACTGCCATCTCAGCCAAATGCCACTGAATGGCAGGCAGCAGGGCAATCGGCTTGCCTAATGCCTCCCTCTGCCTGGCGTAATCTATCGAGAGGTCCAGCGCCGATTGTGCCACGGCTACTCCCTCCACAGCAACACCCAACCGCCCCAGGCTTATGGCCTCGAGTAAAATATCAAAGCCCCCTCCCTCCACATCAAGCAGGTTCTGCTGGGGAACACGGACATCATCAAGATACACCACCGAGGTTCCCAACCCCCTTAAACCCATAGTCTGGCATGGCTCGCGGATAATGAATCCTGGCGAAGAAGTATCAACCACAAGAGCATTCAACCCTTTCCCCTCGCCTCTGGCAAAAACCAGGGTCAAGTTAGCCGCCGGAGCCAAGGCGACAAAGTGCTTTTGACCGGATACGATATAGTCACCACCGCCCTTTCTGGCAACAGTAGTAATAGCCCTCGGGTCTGAACCTGTCTCAGCCTCGGTAAAAGCAATATCACCAAGCAATTTGCCCTGAGCCAGTGGAGTCAAGAAGACTCCCTTCTGAGCCTCGTTACCAAAGCGAAAGACTGCCTCTTCAATAACGGTGTTTATCGCCATGATGGCACCCACCGTCATTGAAGCCCGACAAATCTGTTCCAGCACTAAAACATAGCTGATATAACCGGCCCCGCTGCCCCCGTATTTATTCGGGTAGGGCAGTCCCTGGTATCCACAGGCACCTATCTCCTTAGCCAAATCAAAGGGAAACTGCCCGCTACGGTCAATCTCAGCAGCCCGCGGCTGCACCGACTTAATGGCAAATTCCTTCGCCATCCTCTGCACCATCTTTTCTTGCTCATTAAGATTAAAGTCCACTTTACCCCCCAAAGCCTCACTATTATAATAGCCAGATGTCCAGACACATGGCAATAAATATTAGTCCCAGATACGGGAAGGCCGATAGCTTATATAGCCGCCAGGCATCCCGAGAGGCACTGGAAATCACCAGCCGGGAAGCGGCATAGACCATTAGAATACCCAGCAAGTTGGCTAATATCAGGTAAAGCCAGGCAAAACCACCCGCAAAATAAAGACCGATAGAGACAACATAAAGCACCAGACTAAATACCAGCAGCACCTTTACTGCATCCTTAACCTCCCAGCTAATTGGAAAGTAGCCCAGCCCAGCATCAAGATAATCACCCTGACTAGCAATCATAATGCTCCAGACATGAAGCGGCAGCCAGACAGCTATAAGAAGGCATAAAAGCAGTATCTCCCAGCTAAAGGCGGGCTCAATGGCAAACCAGCCAATAAGCACCGGGGCACAACCGGCGACCACGCCCTGCGGGAAAACGCATGTCCACCTCTTCCGCCAGACTACAGCGGCTATGGTGCCGACTAGGTCTGCCAGAAAGCAGTATGGGTGCAGTTGCCAGGCCAAAACCAAGCCAATAATAACCAGACCGATAGTCAAGGGTAAAACTTTCTCCGGCGGGTAGATGCGTCTTGAGGGCAAAGCTCTATGCCTGACACGCCGCATCCTGGCATCGACATCACGGTCCAAATAATTAGTCAGCCCGTTAGCCCCAGCACTGGCCAATAAAATCACCAGGGCAATGAAGAGTAATCTCAGCGACAGGTAGCCATCACCGGCAATGATAGCCGCACAAACGCCAATAAAAGTCAGCAGGCTGCTCTCCCGCGGCTTCAATACCTCAATGTAGTTCTTAACTACTTTATATTGAAACTTTATTTTCATCACCGTCAAGCTCAGCGAAGGGGTTTACCCATTACTACCTTAGTATAAGCCCTGATAATATCATGGCGCCGCAACACACCCAATAGATGCTTGGGGTTATCTCTATCAACCACGGGAATCCGCCCCACATCCCCACTACCAAATTTGACCAACACATCGTGCAAATACTGATCGGGATAGGCCACAACTACCGATTTAGAGGCAATATCGCCAACGGTTAAACCCTCAGGGCTGCCATTCGACATAGCCGCTTCGACATCAGACAATGTAACCACCCCACAAAAACTCTCGCCCTCGCCGGTTACCACAGGAAACCCATGGTGCCCACTTCTCCGCAGCTTGGTCACCAGCTCACTAACCGACATTGTGAGCAAAACGGAAGGAAAATTCCGTGTCATAACCTCCCCTACAGTAACCGTCCTCATCGGTCTGCTTTCCTCTAATTGATGAATATCTACACCCCGCCGCATCAGCTTGGTTGTATAGATGGTCTCACGATTTAAGCTCCGGGTAATTATAGTGCTTATCACCACAGCAATCATCAATGGTAAAATCAGGGTATAATCCATTGTCATTTCAAAAAGCATGATGATCGAGGTAATAGGAGCCCGAGTAGCCCCAGCAAACACAGCCGCCATACCTACCAAGGCATAAGCCCCCGAGGGAGCAACAAATGACGGAAATAGCTGATGAGCAAAGGCTCCAAAGGCTCCACCCAGCATAGCCCCGATAAAAAGGGAGGGGGCAAAGACACCACCACTGCCACCACTGCCCAAAGTAAGCGAGGTAGCCACTATCTTCAGGACAAGCAAAATACCAAGAGACTGAAGGGCTATTTCACCCAGCAAAGCCTGATTAACACTCATAGTGCTTGCCCAGTAGACATCCCCATAACCTACGCCAAGAAGATCATACGAATACAATCCGATAATACCTACACCAATACCGCCTATGACTGGCTTGAGATATTCAGGAATATGCAAGGAATTAAAAATATCTTCACATTTATAAAGTGCGTGAATGAAGGCAATAGCCGCCAGAGCGGCTAGAACGCCTAGCACAGCGTAAGGGATCATCTCCCAATAGCTAACCATACTATAGGGAATCACACCAAAAGAAGGCTGGTCTCCCAGGAATATGTGGGAGATGAAGTCAGCTGCCACCGAGCTTATGACCACGAAGCCGAGCTTGGGCGTGATAAATCTGCCCAAGATTATCTCCATGGCAAAAAATACCCCACCAATAGGGGTATTAAAGGTGGCTGAGATACCACCTGCCGCCCCACAGGCCACCAGCGTCCTCACCCAATCATCGGATAATCTGAGCCATTGTCCGATGGTTGAACCTACAGAGGAGCCAATCTGAACGATAGGTCCCTCACGACCAACCGAACCACCACTGCCAATACAAATCGAGGAGGCTAATGATTTGATTACCGCCACCCGGGGACGAATGCGACCACCCCGAACAGCAACTGCTTCCATCACCTCAGGAACGCCGTGTCCTCTAGCCTCACGAGCCCCGAAATGGACTAAAAGACCTACGATAAGCCCACCAACCGCCGGCAAGAGTATAATGTAGTACTGTCCAAGAAAACCGAGGATACTGGCTCCACCACCAAAGAAAAACGACTGGAAGGTGCTAATCAGCCACCTGAAAATTACAGCACCAAAGCCAGCTATAACCCCTATAACAACTGCCAGGATTACCCCGAAAACCACCTCGTTGGAGCGAAGCTTATCCAGAATATTAAATATCCGGGCTTTCTGTGGTTCGCCTATATCCATGAACCTACTACTTAAATCCACAGCTGATAGCAATTAAAAAACATGGCAGAAGACTAAACCTAAATAACGAGGCTAACGCCCCTCATCCAGATAGCCCTGTAGGATGATAGCAGCGGCTACGGCGTCATGCCTCACCTTTTTCCTACTTTTCTTAGTATTAACAGCTTGCATCAGGCGCCTAGCCGATACCGTCGTCAGACGCTCATCCCTGAATGCTACCGGCACCTCAATATGCTTACTCAGCCTCTGGGTAAAGGACTTGACCTTCTCTGCCTGCTCACCCAGGCTACCATCCATAGAGCGTGGCAGACCAACTATAACCTGCCCGACCTGATTCTGACTGATAATATTGGCAACGGCCTCTATATTCGCCACTTCTTCTTCGCAGTTAATAATGGTAAAAGGGCTGGCTAATATGCCCTGCGGGTCACTGAGAGCCACCCCAATCCTTTTAGACCCGATATCAAGCCCTAAGCTACGCATAGCTGCCAATCTCTATATCAAACTCTTAACCAACTGGAGGGCCTCATCCAGTTTGTCTTTATACTTGCCCCCGGCCTGAGCTAATGTCGCCTTACCACCACCACCACCACCAGCTACCCTAGCCACCTGCTTTACTATCTCTCCGGCACTATAACCCTTAGCCACCAAATCCGGGGTTACTGCGGCCAGGAAAACGGGCTTATCTTCATAAACGGTGCCTAGAACTATCACCGCACTTCTCAGCTCTGCCCTGAGCCGGTCGCTCATACCCCGCAAAACCTCCAGCCCTGAAGAAGGCACCCTAGCAGCCAACACAGCCACCCCACTAACCACCTCCACCTGAGACGGTAGAGACTCAGCTACTCTCCTGGCCATCTCCTCTTCAAGGGCTAGAGCCCGGCTACGCTCCTTATCTAGCTCGGCAACCAGACCGACTACCCTGGTCGGGATAGCCTCCACCGAAGACCCCAGAGAGCGGGCGATATCCTCCAAAATAGATAGCTGCCTTTCAAAAAGTGAAATAGCCTCTCTGCCGGTAACGGCCTCAACACGGCGCAACCCAGCCCCAGTGCTACTTTCGCCAACAATGTAGAAAGAGCCTATCTCCCCGGTTGAAGCGACATGAACACCACCACACAGCTCAACACTGACTGCCGGCTCACCAACCTTCACCACCCGGACTACATCTCCATACTTCTCATCAAACAGGGCTATAGCTCCCTCCTGTATAGCCTTTTTATACGGAAGCTCCTCAGTATACACTCTAAGATTCTGACGGATTTTCTCATTGACAATCTGGTTTGCTTTTTGTATCTCCCTTCCTGTCATTGCTGTCAGGTGAGAAAAGTCAAACCTCAGCCGGTCTGGCGATACCAGCGACCCTCTCTGCTGAACCTGCTCACCTAAAACCTGACGCAAAGCCGCCTGAAGCAAGTGGGTAGCCGTATGATTACGGGCAATATCAAGCCTCCGCTCCCTATCCACCTCAGCCTCAACCACATCCCCAACAGTCAGACTACCCTCGGTAACACGCCCCTGATGGGCAATAATATCCGGAGGAATCCGAATGGTATTGGCAACCGAAAACCTACCCGATGGACCCCGTATCCAGCCGGTGTCCCCCACCTGCCCCCCCATCTCTCCATAGAAAGGGGTAGACTCCAGAATAAGGCTAGCTTCCTGCCCCTTTTGTATACTCTCCACGACCTCATTACCAGCCAGGAGTTTGGCAATACTAGTCCTGTGCTCAAGGTCGTGATAACCAACAAATGGTGTTACCTCAATATCAAGCTGGTCACCAAAACCGATTGTTTCCCTCAGAACTACCCCAAACTTGTGGCTGGCTTTGGCCCGCTCCCGCTGCTTCTCCATTTCCTTTTCAAAACCATCCATGTCCACAGCAAAGCCCCGCTTCGCCGCAACCTCAGCGGTAAACTCTATCGGAAAGCCATAGGTATCATACAGCCTGAATACCTGCTCGCCAGAAATCCTGTTTCCACCCTCACAGCTCACCTCTTCCATAACGCCATCCAGTAATTCCAACCCGGTGCTGAGTGTATCGCCGAACTTCGCTTCCTCAAGCTCCACCACTCTGGTAATGAGATCCTGTTTCTGCCTTAGCTCCGGATAGAGGTTACCCATCTGCTCAATGGTAGCCCTGGTTGATTCAGCCAGAAACGGTTTATCTGACCCCAGTCTCCGACCAAGAAGAGTAGCCCGACGCAACAACCGACGTAACACATAGCCCCGCCCCTCATTACTAGGAACCACTCCATCACCGATAAGAAAGGCTATTCCCCTACTATGCTCGGCTACCACCCGCATGGCATTATCAGTATCAGCATCAACACCATATTTTCTCCCGGCCAGCCGGGATATACACTCCAGCAAAGGAGCAAAGAGGTCAGTTTCATAGACAGAGGTCTTGCCCTGCACCACAGCCGCAACCCTCTCCAACCCCATACCGGTATCAATGTTAGGTTTTGGCAATAGGGTGCGATGCCCTGCCTCATCCTGGTTATACTGGGTAAACACCAGGTTCCATATCTCGGAGAAACGGCCACAACCACAGCCGGGATTACAGGAGGCCTTCCCACAGCCAACCTCTTCTCCAAAGTCATAGTGGATTTCGCTACACGGCCCGCAGGGTCCGGAGTTACCGGCTGGCCCCCAGAAATTATCCCGCTCGCCAAACCTTAATATTCTCTGCTCGGGGATACCCAGCCCCCGCCAGCAACAAAAAGACTCATCATCATCAAGGAAGACGGTTATCCACAGGCGCTGCGGCTGAAGCCCCAGGTTCCGGGTAACAAACTCCCACGCCCAGTTAATAGCCTCTTGTTTGAAGTAATCGCCAACACTGAAATTACCCAGCATCTCAAAAAAAGTAAGGTGACCAGAGTCACCTACCGCCTCAATATCACTGGTGCGAAAGCACTTCTGGCAAGATGCCAGACGGCGGTTGGGGGGCAAGGTCTCCCCTAAAAAGTAGGGCTTAAACTGCACCATTCCGGCACTGGTAAGTAGTAAAGTAGGGTCACCCTGAGGTATCAAAGAAGAACTAGGAATGATTTTATGTCCTTTGCTCTCGAAGAAGCTCAAAAATGCCGCTCGAATTTCGTCACTGGTCACTTAATACTCCCTATTTAGCAGCAATTATTCCACCTATGATTCTAGTGTAACTATAGTTAGCTGTCAACGAATTCACTCGTCAAGCAATTGGCTTTGGAGATAGCATTAAAAACCTGCTTAAGAAAGGGAGGCTCAGTGTTACCAGCCCCTGTTCACCCCCCAGTCTAACGCTGAAAGGCAAAGACAGCGGCTCCGAGCACCCCAACATCATCACCGAGCTGGGCAGGCACTATACGCACCGCCCGAGCCGATATCGAGAAGGCTTTTTCCCTTACCACCTGCCTAGCCGGCTCAAGCAGAAGGTCTCCCAGCTTTGCCACCCCACCACCAACGATAATCATCTCCGGATTAAAGATGTTGACCAGATTCACCATACCCATCCCCAGATAGCTAGCCGCTTCAGAGATAACCTCCAGGGCTAGCGGGTCTCCACCCTGAGCTGCCAATGACACATCCTTGGCAGTAGTATTCTCTATCTCCCCCGTCACAATCTCAGTCAGAGAAGACTTTTCACCCTGACTAATACGCCTGACGGCTTCTCTGGCTATCGCCGTCCCCGAGGCTAGCGTCTCCAAACAACCTACATTGCCGCAATTACACCTCGGCCCATTAACATCAATGGTCATATGCCCTATCTCACCGGCGCTACCACTCAAACCAGAGTACAATTTGCCGTCGATAATAATACCGCCACCGATGCCAGTGCCCACTGTAAGCAGGATAAGGTTATTCATTCCCTTACCGGCACCGAGACGATGCTCACCCAACGCAGCAGCTCCGGCATCATTGACCAAGAAGGTATCAACCATATACCTATCTCTCACCATATCCCTCAACGGGATATCAGACCAACCGGGAAGGTTCGGTGAGTAAGCTACCAGACCCCGGCCAGAATCTATAGCCCCAGCGGCAGCAATACTTATACCCGTCAATTGAGACGGATTCACATTCTTCAGACCAAGGATGTGGTCTATAGCTGAAAACAAGCGGTCTATTACCGACTGCGGCCCCTCATCAGCCAAGGTAAGAGAGTACTCCCTGGCTACTATCTGACACTTTTCAGAAACAATAGCGGCAAGTATCTTGGTACCACCCAGGTCTATAGCTAAAACCGGTTGCTCCTGCATCCTGGAATTCACCCTATATCACCCCAGTTAATTTGTCCAGCTACCTTACCCTGGCACAGCTCAGCAATCAGAATATTGAGGGCAAGCTCACCATCATACTTTCCTGTCTTAATCGAGAGGTCGGTCTCCAGAAGCTTGCGGTATACCTCCTTAAGCCGCTCCCACGGATACCTGCCAGCCTGTTCCAATGTCTTACGCAAAGCAAACTCCGAAGCCAGACCCAACCTGCTCTGTATCTCTCCCTCAGGTCTCCCCTGATTCTTCAGTTCCTTGCCTCTAATCATCATCCGAAGCTGCCGTGACAGCATGGCCAGAAGATAAGCCGGAGCAGCTCCCCTCAACAGCAACTGCTGTAGTGATTGCTCGGCTACCCCCGCCTTAAGCTCAAGAATAGCATCAATCATAGTGAAAACATCAGCCTGCTGGGCATAGCTTACCAACTTCCTGACATCCTCTTCCTCAATGCAGCGGCTTGGAGCAAACAGAGCCAGCTTACTAATCTCATTGGCCATAATCCATAAATCACCGCCTATAAGCCTAGCCAGCAAGTCCTCTGCCTGAGGGGATATGCTACCGCCTTCCTCTGCTACCCGTTTTTGAATCCACTGACGCAGCCTAGCCCCCTTCAGCAAGGGAAAGGATCTCACCTCAGCCTTATTCGAAAGCTCCTTAAACTGGGGGTTTTTGCTCGTTATCCTGCCCTCTGCCAGTACTAATACTGTGCTATCCGGTGGCTCGCTAATATAGGTAATTAACGATTGATACTCATCTTGCTGGCTGGTCACGCGTTTAGCCTTCTTCCGGGGGCTTGATTTACCCCTAGACTCAAAGCACTCAAGCAGCCCCTCGACAATAACCAAACGTCTCTCGGCCAGAAAAGGCGCCGTCTCACAAACAGCCCTCAGTTGGTCTAATGTCAACCGCCGGCCATCAAGCGTGGTGATGTTTGCCACCAGAGCCGCCTGGTCACCTATGCCCCTTTTTATCTCCTCAAGCGACTGGCGAAGAGAAAAGTCATCCTCACCAAACAATATATATAACAAAGCTCGCCTTTCACCCCTACAGACCCAACCATTCTATCACAGCGGATGCCTATCTAGTAATCCCCACCCAAAAGGTGTAAAATGGATACCAATAACATCCTATTTAATCAGTCAAGGTTAATAGGAGGAACATAATGCCAAAATATTCGTCTGAGATAAAGAAGCTGGCTTCCATCGCCACTGACCTGAACCTTTCTGCCGAGCTTAGGACCAGAGCCATCCAGCAAATTGGCAACACCGGTGACCATGATGCCCTTATCGCTTTGCTCGATTTAGCTGCCAATGAGGAGCTAATCCGTGAAGAGAGGGAACTCGCCCTACAGCAAGCCAGAGAAATAATAAAGTCAGGCCATTGATAATCTCAGTTTAAAACTATGAGGTTGGTAAACCTGACTGATGAGTGTTAATAATGGCATCATAGGACTAGCTAAAAGCGGCAGGACAACCATTTTTAATGCTTTAACCAAAGGCAAGGCTGACACCGGAAGTTTCACCCAGCAAGGCTTAGCCCCCCACATTGGAATAGCTAAGATTCCAGAGCCACGCCTCAAAGTATTAGACAACATGTTCCACCCCAAGAACCTCATCCCCACCGAGGTAACCTATATTGACATAGGCGCTTCGGTCAAGGAATTAGCCAGGGACACAGCAATCAGTGGTCAACTCCTAACCCAGCTCTCCAAGGTGGATGCTCTCATTAACGTGGCTCGTGCCTTCACCGATGAAAGTATACCCTATGTTGAGGGTAGTCTGGACATAGAACGGGATATTGCCACTATGAATCTGGAGCTCGCCTTCTCTGACCTAGCCATCATTGAGAGAAGAGTGGAGAAGATAGGGATATCATTGAAGGGGGCCAAGCAGCCCGAGCGCCAGAGTCTCCTCCACGAGCAAGAGGTGCTAACCAGGTTTAAGACGAGCCTAGAAAAAGACGTGCCCATCCGGGAACTAAGCCTGACCCCCGAGGAAACCAAGCTCATCGCCAACTTCCAGCTTCTTACTGCCAAGCCGGTACTAATAGCGGCTAACATCGGGGAAGACCAGCTACCCGGGGCAGAAGCCCTGGAAACCGAGCTCAACTCACGCCATTCCCGACCAAACTGCCGTGCTATCACCCTCTGCGGTAAACTGGAAATGGAGCTGGCTCAACTAGATAACGACGCCGCTGAGGAATTGCGCACCGAGTTCGGACTGAGAGAATCAGGGGCCAACCGCATCATCAAATCATCCTATGAACTGCTGGGGCTGGTCTCATTTTTCACCATCGCCTCGAGTGAGATTAAAGTCTGGTCTATTCCAGCTGGCACCAGTGCCCATAAAGCAGCTGGTAAAATCCACTCCGACATGGAGAGGGGATTCATTCGAGCCGAGGTAATCAGTTATGATGACCTAGTGAAGTGTGGTAACCAGGCTGAAGCTCGCAAGAAAGGACTTATCAGGTTGGAGGGCAAGAATTACACAATCCAGGACGGTGATGTAATTACCTTCCTATTTAATGTTTAGTTGACAAATCGGCGGTGCTAAGCAGTATGCTGTCATCAGCAAACTGCTCTCCACTGGCTCGCTCAAAGGCAGCTACCAAATCGTTGACAGTAAGGTTGCTCCTCTGCTCCTCATTCAAGTCAACTATAATTCTGCCTTTATGCATCATGATTAGACGGTTACCGTAGCGCAGGGCAAGCTCCATATTATGGGTAACCATGATAGTGGTCATCAGCTCTCGCTGCACAATCATCTCACTCAGCTCAAGCACTATCCTAGCTGTCTTGGGATCCAAGGTAGCAATATGCTCATCAAGCAGCAGCAGCGATGGCTTGCTTATAGTAGCCATTACTAGAGCCAGAGCCTGTCTCTGTCCACCAGAGAGCGTGCCTACCGGGGCAGTTAGCCTGTCCTCCAGTTTCAACCCTAACTGGGCCAACGCCGTGCGGAAATGTTCCCGATGCCGTTTATTGGTAGCTATGCTTAATCCCCTTGATTGTCCCCGTAACAAAGCCAAGGAGAGGTTTTCCTCTATGGTCATTTTAGCCGCAGTGCCTACGCGCGGGTCCTGATATACCCTACCAACATATTGAGCCCGCTTATGCTCACTGAGATTGGTAACATCCCTGCCCTCGACGACAATCTTGCCCCCTCTTTCCGGTGGATAGACACCGGCAACAACATTGAGCAGAGTGGTTTTTCCAGCACCATTACTACCGATGATAGTAAAAAAGTCCTCAGCATTAAC
>DAOUMH010000039.1:0-11675 GCA_034411815.1 Dehalococcoidales bacterium
GCAGGAAGGAGGTGCAAATACAGACGATTTACCGTCGCAGAGACTATAACCAAGGTCTCAGAGAGCTTGTTAATGCCGCCTGATCATGCCAATGTGTACGGTTTAAAAAGTGTCCCATTGTGCTGATTGCCAACAAATGTGGTCGAACTCTCAAGACTGTACTCAAAAAGCTGTTCCCAAGTACTGCTAAGGATGGGAGAGGTTCTGCAAGGGAAGTTGTTCATGTATGCTGCTCTTTATGAACCGGATGCTGAGAATGAGTGGCAGGTAACCTACTGGACCGGCTGCTCTAATGAAACCGATCCTGATGCTAATGTATACGGTGGGGATAGTCTGTTTCCCAGGAGAGGCAGGTCGGTTGTTTCTGGTTCCCTTGTGGACCTGACAATACAGGGGAAAAATGCACATCTCGCACAACACATCGCGTTGCTAGATGGTACTGATGAGGATGGTCTGGTAGCAATAGCCAGACCATTAATCGTTTCTGGAGTTTCAGCAAAGGTGGCGCTGGTAGTGCTGCTTGAGCAGAACCGTGACTTACTTCTACCACAAATCGAGAGGTTGAAACCAATAATCGTGGAAGGATTTCACAGACATCTATAACGGAAAAGGAGGCTGCTATGGATAATAATCTTGGAAGAGCGGCTATATATGCTAGGGTATCTTCTGAAAGGCAGGCTGAAAAGGATTTATCTATTCCGGCCCAGATTAAGGCGCTTAAGAAGTATGCTTTAGAACGCGGATGGGATGTTGTGGCTGAGTATATTGACGAGGCCGAGAGTGCTCGTACTGCCAACCGTCCTGCTTTTAAGGAGATGATTGCCACAGCCAAGAAAAAGGAAAAGCCATTCGATACTATCTTGGTCTGGAAGCTCTCCAGATTTGCTCGTAATCGGGAGGATTCAATCCTTTATAAGTCTCTTCTCAGGAAGCGAGGTATTTCTGTTATTTCAATAAATGAGCAAGTAGACGAAAGCCCAGCAGGACATTTGCTTGAAGGCATTATCGAAGTAATAGACGAGTTCTATTCAATAAACTTGTCTCAGGATACGATGAGAGGTATGAAGGAGAATATTAGTAGAGGTTTCTATAACGGTGGGTTTGCCCCATTAGGATATAAGAGAGTCAAAATGAAGATAGGGATGGCAGAGAAGACAAAACTAGCACCAGATGAAAATGAGACACAGGTTATTAAAAGGATATTTCGAATGGCAGTGGACGGCAAAGGTGGAAAGGAAATTACCAAAACCTTAAACGCCGAGGGTGTGAGAACAAGGCTAGGCAAGCGCTTTAGCACGACTTCCATAAACCACATTCTCAGGAACGAGGTCTACACTGGTGCTCTGGTTTGGCGACCTAAAAAAGGAAGTTACGGAAATTCAAACGGCGGGCCGGCAGAAGCAGCTATCCGCATTCCTGAATGTCACGCCGCGCTTGTATCGAAGGATGACTTTGACCGGATTCAACAACTTCTCACTCAAAGACGGCCACAAGTACAGCATCCTCGTACCGTTTCTAGTCAATATCTATTGAGCGGTCTACTTCATTGCGGTAAGTGTGGTTCCGCTATGAGTGGTTGTTGGGCAAAGTCAGGACAATATTTCTACTATGAGTGTACACAGCATCAGAAACAAGGTAAAGAAGCTTGTGATTGTGGCTTGGTAAGCAAAGATAAGCTTGAAAGTTTTGTTTTGGAAAGAATAAGGGGAAACATCTTGACTGATGAGAATATCCGGGAACTTGCCCAGCTTGTTAACGATGACCTGATAAACAATAGCAAGCTTTATGAGCAAAAGCTCAACCAAGTTGGACAGCAGTTGGGGCAAGTCCAGGGTAGGTTAGGTAAGCTATACGCGGCCTTGGAGACTGGGAAACTTGATATCGAGGACTTAGCACCACGTATAAAGGACCTAAGGGTTCAACAGAAAGAACTACAAGAGAAACGAGACGAGCTTTTGGGCAAGATGAATGATAAAACCAATCATGTGCTAAATTTGGAGATGGTAAAGGAATATGTGTCAAATTTGAAAACTCTTCTGAGTGGTAGTTCCTTCATAGAGCAAAAATCTTTCCTGAGATCTTTCATAAAGAGGATTGAACTAAATGTGCCTCAAATAGTCATTAATTATACTGTGCCATTACCTGTAAAAGGGTTAACCACAACTGAGGAAGTTCTGCGTATTGATAAACTTGGCTCCCCGACTAGGACTCGAACCTAGAACCTAGCGGTTAACAGCCGCCCGCTCTACCATTGAGCTATCGGGGAATGTTGTGTGGTACTCCGGGCTCATACTGAACCCTTCTCCAATCTAGGTAATTATACCAGCAAGCATTTCAGATGGCAATCTTATTGTCATCCTTACCTTCCTGAACTCGTAGCTGGATTATACCGGGGGATAGCGGACATGGAGCTTCATTGTGGCTATGTTGACAGACTGCTGTTCTTATGTATACTTTAAGGAAGGGGGTGTTCAATGCGAAGGTGCCCTAATTGTGGTCGGCATACCGAAAGAACTGAAGATTGGGCTTGTCCTTGGTGTGGTTATCCCTTGCTGTCGGAGGCTTATAAGAAGATACCAAAGACCTATAGGCAGTTCAGAGCAGAGAGGTTGTCTGGGCTGGGGGCAGAGCCTGAGGTGTTGCTTGGGCCGGAGCTCGGGTTAGGGTTTGAGTCGGAGTTGGCACCGGAGCCCGAATTGGGCCCGGAGCCTAGAGCGAGGCTTGAGCCGGAGTTAGTATCGGAACCTCGTCTGGCAGTTGAGCCGGAGCCTAGCTTCAAGCTCAGGTCGGAACTAGTGTCCGCCCCCGAATTTGAGGTTGAACTCGAGTCCGAGCCTGGTTTGGTGCTGGAACCGGAGTCAGATTTCAAGTCTAGGCCGGAGTTGGCACCGGAACCCAGCTCGGTGGCTGAGCCTGGACCGGTGGCTAGGCCTGAGCCAGCAGTTGAATCTGAGCTGGTGCCAGAGGCTGTAGAGGTCACTGTTGAGGAGCTGAAATCGGCCTATAAGGCAGATAAGGTGGCGGCGGATGCAGGATTCACGGGCAAGCTTCTTAGGGTTACAGGTGTGGTGGGAAAGATAGTAGTCGGTGATGCTGATGACAGTCATCATATTATCCTGACCGCTGGTGGGAGGAGGGGGGCATGGAGCGTCCGCTGTGAGTTTGATAAGAGGCAAGCGGTTAAGCTGAATCAGTTGGCAACGGGGCAGACGGTGACGGTGCTGGGTGCGTATGATGGCTACCTGATAAACATCCTTATGAAAAACTGCATTTTAGTTGGCTAGGCGGGTGAATAAGCAGTAGCCTTACTCCTTCCTGCCTGTTTTTGTAATCAGTGGAGTTTGGTGAGAGTCTGTAACAGGCTGGGGGATTGGTACCCAGCCTTTCTGATTCTGGCAGATTCTCAGCTGAGCCCCGATGGTTATTATCGTCTTCTTTTAGCGATTGGCAGTCGGCTGGTAGTTCTCTTCAATAGATTTTAGGCAGGATTTCTGTTAACATTGTTTTGGTTGAAACAAGGGATTTTTATGCACAGGGTGGAAGTTCGCTTAAAGAGTTATTTGCTGGATCCCAGGGGCCTTGGCTTGATGCGGGATATACAGGATCTGGGGATAACGACAGTCACCGGGGTTCGTGTGGAGGATATATATAGGCTGGATGCGAATTTAACGCCGGATAGCCTGAGCCTGATTTGCCAGAACCTCTTGGTCGATCCCGTGACTCAGGACTACCAGTGCGAGCAGACCTCCCGGGTCGGGGAGAGGGTTAGTGATGATTATCATGTTATTGAGGTTGCTTATAATGCCGGTGTCACCGACCCGGTTGAGGATACCATTATCAAGGCAGTTCGTGACCTGGGTATAGAGAGTGTTCGGGCAGTCAGAACGGCTAAGCGATACCTTATTGAAGGCAAACTGGGCAACCGGCAATTACAGACCATATGCAATAGATTGCTGGTAAACCCGACTATCCAGCATATAGTTGAGCAGGAGCCACTTAGCTTTCCGGAAAATCCTCAGTATAGTTTCAGGCTCAACCATATGGATATTCTGGAACCGGCTAAAATCAGACAGCAATTTAGCTTTACCGATGATGAGCTTGAGGCTATCATAGGCTATTTTCGGAAAGAGAGGCGAAACCCTACCGATGCCGAGTTGGAAACGGTGGCCCAGACTTGGTCAGAGCATTGTGTCCACAAAACGTTTAAAGCCAGGATTACGCTTGATGGGGTAACAATAGACAACCTGCTTAAAAGCACTATTGTTAAGGCAACCGATGAGCTTAATAAGCCGTGGTGCCTTTCTGTTTTTGAGGATAATGCCGGCGTTATTGATTTTGACGGTCGCTGGGCTTTGTGTTTTAAGGTTGAGACTCATAATCACCCGTCAGCGGTCGAGCCGTATGGAGGGGCTTCGACCGGGGTTGGTGGCGTGGTTCGCGATATATTGGGCACCGGGCTGGGCGCCAAGCCGATATTAAATACGGATGTCTTCTGTTTTGCTCCCCCTGATTTTTCCTATGACAAGCTGCCTGCGGGGGTTTTACACCCGAGTCGCATTTTTAAGGGGGTTCGGGCCGGGGTGGCCGACTATGCTAATCGTCTGGGAATACCTACCGTTAATGGTGCCATACTCTTTGATGAGCGGTATCTGGCTAATCCGCTTGTCTACTGTGGAACGGTGGGGTTATTGCCCAAAGACCTTGCTCGGAAGGGTCAGCAGCAGGTTGGTGACAAGGTAGTGCTGGCTGGGGGCAGAACCGGACGTGACGGAATACACGGTGTGACCTTTGCCTCCGAACAGCTTACCGAGGACTCAAGCTCCGTTTCTTACAGCTCGGTTCAGATTGGCAACCCTATTGTGGAAAAGAGGCTCATCAGTGTTTTGCTTCAAGCCAGGGACCGTGGGTTATATCGCCGGATAACCGATTGCGGCGGTGGTGGACTTTCATCGGCGGTAGGTGAGATGGCGGCTGAAACCGGGGTGCGTGTCTACCTGGACAGGGTTCCTCTAAAGTATGCCGGGCTCTCTTATAGTGAAATATGGGTGTCTGAATCTCAGGAGCGGATGGTGATGGCAGTGCCCCCGGACTGTGTTGATGAGCTACTGGGCATTTTTGATGGCGAGGGTGTGGAGGCGACGGTTATCGGTGAGTTTACCGGTGACCAGAGGCTCCAGCTTCTCTACCAGGGAAATCTGGTGTGCGACCTTGATATGGGGTTTCTGCATGAGGGTCGCCCTAGATTGGTAAGAGAAGTATTCTGGGAACAACCGCAATATACTGAACCTGATTTTGCTCAGCCGAAGGATTTAGGTGAGGCCTTAATAAAAATTCTTGGCTCGTGGAATGTATGTAGTAAGGAATGGGTAATACGCCAGTATGACCATGAGGTACAGGGGACAAGCGTTCTTAAACCTCTGGTTGGGAAGGATAGTGACGGGCCGGGTGATGCCGCCATCATCAGGCCGGTCTTGGATTCCGAAAAGGGTGTAATCGTGTCAAACGGCATAAATCCTGGCTATGGAGATATAGACCCTTACTGGATGGCCGCTTCTGCTGTCGATGAAGCCCTGAGGCAGATTATAGCCGTTGGCGGTAGCTTACATAAAGTAGCCTTGCTTGATAATTTCTGCTGGGGTAACACCGATTGTCCGGATACGTTGGGGGCTTTAGTTCGGGCGGCCCAGGCGTGCTACGATATGGCGATTGTTTATGGAACACCCTTTGTTTCTGGTAAGGATAGCCTTAATAATGAGTTTCAGTTTGAGGGGAAGACTATTTCTATTCCGCATACGCTACTTATATCCGCTATCAGTGTTATGGAGGATGTGAGTCGGGCGGTATCAATGGATTTCAAGAAGGCTGGTGACCTGGTTTATATTGTGGGTACGACCCAGGAGGAATTAGGGGGATCTGAGTATTTTAGAATTCATAGCTTTACCGGTAATAGGGGGCCCAGGGTGAATCCACAGTGTGGGAGGGTGTTGATGGAAGGTTTGAGTGCGGCTATGGGAGAGGGCTTGGTTAGGGCCTGCCATGATTGCAGTGAGGGTGGTATTGGGGTTGCCCTGGCCGAGATGGCCTTCGCCGGTGGACTGGGAGCGACGATTTCCTTGGCATCTGTCCCGCTGGGTGAGCCTGTGGAAAGGGACGACTTTATACTATTCTCAGAGTCAAACAGCCGATTTCTGGTTGAGGTAGCCCCGGAGAACAGGGGTGAATTTGAGAAGATAATGAGCGGTAATAGCCTGGCTGTTATTGGTCAGGTTGCCGATTCTGAGGAGCTGGAGATATACGGCGTAGACGGTAGGCAGGTTGTTGCTGTTTCTATTAATAAATTGAAGGGGGCTTGGCAGAAGCCAATCCGATGGTAGGGGAGACCGTTGGCTAAGGTAAGAGCACTGATAATACGTGCCCCGGGGACGAACTGTGATGCTGAGACCGAATTTGCCTTTCAGCAAGCCGGGGCTACTGTATCCTCACTCTATATCGACCAGCTGATTCATCATGGACAATGGCTCTCTGACTACCAGATAATGGTTATCCCTGGTGGCTTTACCTATGGTGATGATATATCTGCAGGTAAGGTGTTGGCCAATGAGTTGAGGTTGAAGCTGGGTGAAGATATACAGGGCTTTATTGAGAATGGGGGGCTGATTTTAGGAATCTGCAACGGTTTTCAAGTGTTGGCGAAGGCTGGCATTCTATCGAATGGCGGTTTATTGCCATTAACCCTGGCCACCAATGACTCAGGCAGGTTTGAGTGTCGGTGGGTGTACTTGAATGTGAATAAGGAGAGCCCCTGTGTATTTACTAAGGGAATAGATCGGTTGTATCTTCCGGTTGCCCATGCTGAGGGGAAGGTTGTAGCTGACCCTGAGGTATTACCGGATTTGAATACGGTGTTGTGCTATGCTGATGAGCACGGGAGCAATAAGGCTGGCTATCCCTATAACCCCAACGGTTCGGTAGGGAATATTGCCGGCATTTGTGATACCTCGGGGCGAGTTTTTGCCCTGATGCCGCACCCTGAGCGCTATATTCGGGGCATCCAATGCCCATACTGGACGAGGCAGGGGGCTGAGGAGTACGGGGGTGGTTTCCAGATTTTCCAGAACGCAGTAAGATGGGCTAAGGGCTTGTGACCTCAGCCAGGTTCCTTCTAGCAGATTCCGCTTAGAGCACACAACCATACGCTGCAATAATCCTATCAAGACCTAATTAGAGGCTGTCAGCGCTTGCCACGGGACATTATGCTTCTAGAAAAGGCTGGGTAGCTTTATGGAAGCGATACCCAGCCTTTTGGAAACCCCGGTACTTATAATGTCAGAGCTAGCTCTTGCCTATTCTGAACATCTTGGTTCCGCATACGGGGCACACACCCTGAGTTGCCGGTTTGCCATTCTTCATCGTTATAGCCTTGGCATCCTTCATTTCCCTTTTGGCTCGGCACTTCACACAATACGCTTGCATTGAACTCTACCTCCTTTTTTGCTAAGGAGAATAAACTATTTTCTGCCGTGCTGTCAATAGCTTCCCTGAATTGTGCTTCAAGACAAGCCGTCAAATTCCTTCTCTGCTGGTGTTGGGGTATTTCATCATACGGCAAAATTCACCCATATTCCTTCCGCTGGTTGACACCCCTTGATTACCTACGTTGTTGGCTTTTTCTTCTTAGTAAGGGTATTGACAAACCTCTAAAAACCTGGTAATATATGGCATACGGTAGCCATTTACCATAAATTGTAAAATGGGTGGTGTATCTGTTGAAAAAGATTTATGTTAGGGAGCAAGCATGTATTGGATGTCGCCTCTGTGAGGTGTACTGCAAGTTGGCTCACTCGCATTCGGGGGATCTGATCAAGGCCTTCAGGAGGGAATCTACCCGGCCCCTGTCGCGTTTGTGGGTTGAGGTAAAAAGGCCAGTATCTTTCTCGGTGCGTTGTCAGCACTGTGATGAGCCTGCTTGTGTCTATGCCTGTCTTAGCGGTGCTCTGAGCCGGGATCCTGACAGTGGCATCGTTACTGTGGATGAGGAAAGGTGTATTGGTTGCTGGACGTGTGTGCTGTCTTGCCCCTTTGGTGTTATCAGACAGGATGTAGTGTCTGGGAAGGCCGTTAAATGCGACCTGTGTCAGGGAAAGGATGTGCCGGTGTGTGTTGCTAACTGCCCTAATGAGGCACTGATATGTGTGGAGACTGAAGGTGATATCTCTGACAGGGTTCTTGATGGGGTGAAGTTAAAGTGATTGCGATAGTTGATTATGGGGCTGGTAACCTGCGCAGCGTGGTTAACGCTATTACCAGATTGGGTTATCAGTCGAGGATAACCAGCAGTCCTGGTGAACTGCTTGATGCTCAGGCAGTTATTCTACCTGGTGTTGGTGCTGCGGCTGATATTATGGCGAATCTTGAGAGGCTGGGGCTAACAGGGGCTATTTGCCATCTCATTACTGAGGGCTGTCCCTTTCTCGGTGTCTGTATCGGGTTGCAGGTTTTGTTCACCGAGACTGAAGAGGGCAATGGGTACAGGTGTCTCGGTGTCATTCCGGGGCAGGTTAAGAGGCTTCCTGCAGGGCTGAAGATACCTCACATGGGTTGGAATCAGGTAAAACAGAGGGTTTCTCACCCGATATTTGATGGCATACCGGATGAAGCCAATTTCTACTTTGTCCATAGCTATTATGCTGAGCCGGATGACGAGTCGGTGATAGTGGGTGATACCGAGTATGGCGTCTTGTTATGCAGTGTTGTCGCTCAAGGTAACCTGGTAGCTACCCAGTTCCATCCGGAGAAGAGTGGGGAGCTCGGGCTCAGGTTTTACGAGAATTTCATAAAGCTCGCTCTGGCGGCGAGAGTAAGTGACAGCTAGATTATGGCGGGGATGCAATGGCAAGAATAGAGAAGGTTAAGTATCTGGTAATTGGGAACTCTGCTGGTGGCATCGGGGCAACTGAGGCTATCCGTGAGGTGGATAGGCAAGGTTCTCTGGTCATTATCTCCGATGAGCCCTATCCTGCCTACTCCCGGCCTCTTATCTCAGGGCACCTGGCTGAGGGATATCCTGTGGAGAGGATGCTGTATCGCTCGGCTGATTTCTATGAAAAGAATAATATTCGCACTTTTCTGGGCAGAAAGGTTGAGAGGCTTCAGCTTGACGAGCATACTGTTGGGCTGGGGGGTAGGGAAAGGATTGGCTGGGAAAGGTTGCTGCTGGCTACGGGTGGTGTGCCTATAATTCCTCAGGTAGAGGGTATTGGTATGAGAGGGGTCTTTACCTTTACCACCCTTGAAGACGCCAAGGCGATTGACCTTTTTCTTAAAGAGTCAGTTCGGGTAAGGGAAGCTAGGGCAGTGGTTATCGGTGGTGGTCTTATTGGAGTGAGTGTGGCAGAGGCTCTGGCAAAGCGGGAGGTTGGGGTTACCATCGTGGAGATGAAGGAGCGGATTTTAAATACTATTCTTGACGAAGAAGCATCGGCCATAGCCGAAAAAGCTATAAGCCAATCCGGGATTAAGGTCTTGATCGGTCATAGTGTAGCCGAGGTTAACGATAATTCAACTAGAATGGGAATCACTGATAGTGTAACACTGGATGATGGGAGTAGGATTCCCTGTGAGTTGGTGATAGTAGCTATAGGTGTCTTACCCCGTATTGAGCTTGTAGCTGATGACGGTATGATGATGAACCGTGGCATAGTGGTTGACCGTCATATGGCTACATCTAGCCCGAATGTTTATGCTTGTGGTGATGTGGCTGAGGCTTACGATTTTGTCTATGGTGGGAACCGTCTTACCCCTATTTGGCCCAATGCCTATATTGGCGGTAGGGTTGCCGGGTTTAATATGGCTGGTGTCCCGACTGAGTATCAGGGCGGGACGGCTATGAACTCCTTAAAGTACTTTGGGCTGGATATTGTCTCTGCCGGGATGGTGAGCCCCCCCGATGATAGCTATGAGGTGCTGAGCAGTGAGGATGATATTACCTACCGCAGGGTTATATTGAAAGATGGGCTCGTGGTAGGGATGGTCTTTGTTGGCAACATTGAGAAATCCGGCATAGTCTTCGGCCTGATGAAGAACAGGGTGAATGTTGACGGTTTCAAGCAGACATTGGTTGCCAGCAATTTCGGTCTCGCTTCTCTCCCCGAGGAGATATGGCGGTCGCAGTTGGAAATGCCGCTTTCGGCATCGGTTCCCGTGGTAACTCCTGCCGGGCAGTCTGATGAAGAGACGACCATGGGAGAGTAGGGCTTTCGGGGATTTAATTGTCAGGAGTTATTACTAATGAAAGAACTTAGCCGGGTGCAAAATCCGTATCGTGACGGTAAGGTAATTGATGCCTGTTCAATATTTGGCGTGATGGATACTTCAGGGAGAGGGTTCTCCGGTGAGGGTATTGTCAGGGCTATTGCCAACATGCATGAGCGCGGTAATGGCTTGGGTGGAGGGTTTGCTGTCTACGGATTATACCCGGAGTATGCTGACTGTTATGCCTTTCACATAATGTATGTGAGCCAACAGGGACGGGGGGAAACAGAGGCATTTCTTAAGGCTAGGTTTGACACGGTTTACGCTGAGGAGGTGCCAACACGGGCGATACCGGCAATTACAGACCCGCCTCTGGTCTGGCGTTACTTCCTTGGAGTAGGACGGCACAAGCAGGAAGAGCAGTCAGAGGATGATTATGTTGTTGAGATGGTGATGGAAATAAATACCGGAATACCGGGGGCATTTGTCTTTTCCAGTGGTAAGGATATGGCTGTGTTCAAGGGGGTCGGCTACCCTGAGGAGATAGCTGACTACTTTTGTTTGGAGCGATATGAGGGTTATCTGTGGACAGCTCATGGCAGGTTTCCCACCAATACTCCCGGTTGGTGGGGGGGAGCTCATCCGTTTTGTCTTCTGGACTGGACGGTAGTTCACAATGGTGAGATTTCCTCCTACGGAATTAACCAGCGCTACCTGGAGCAGTTTGGCTATCATTGTACTATGCAGACCGATACTGAGGTGGTGGCTTATGCTGTTGACCTGTTAATACGTAAACATGGGCTTCCCGTTGAGATTGCTGCCAGGGTGCTGGCACCACCATTCTGGGCTGATATAGAGCGTTGTCTTCCAGAGGAGCGAAGGCTGTTTCAGACCCTGCGTCAGGTATATGGCAGTCTGCTTCTTAATGGCCCCTTTACGGTGATTCTTGCTCATCACGGTGAGATGATAGGGCTTACCGATCGCATCAGACTGCGCCCGCTTGTCGTGGGGGAAAAGGGCGATATGCTTTACCTTTCATCTGAGGAATCGGCTATCCGTTTGATTTGCCGTGATTTGGATAGGGCGTGGATTCCGATGGGTGGTGAGCCGGTGGTGGGCAGATTAACACAACCGCTGTCGGCGCGAAGAGAATTGACGACTACGGAGACCAGATAAGATGCTGACCAGAAGGATTATCCCCTGCCTTGATGTTAGGGGTGGGCGAGTGGTTAAGGGAACGAGTTTTGTCCAGCTACGGGATGCTGGCGACCCGGTTGAGTTGGCCGGCTTCTATTACCGGGAGGGGGCTGATGAGTTGGTCTTCCTGGATATAACGGCTACCCCTGAGGGGCGTGACACAATAGTAGATGTTGTTGAGAGTATCTCAGAGCAGGTCTTTATGCCACTTACTATTGGTGGTGGAT
>DAOUMH010000040.1:0-4328 GCA_034411815.1 Dehalococcoidales bacterium
TAGGATTGGGCATGAGCCCCCGCCTGCCTAAAACCTTCCCCAGCTTACCCACCTTACCCATCATGTCCGGGGTAGCAATGGTAGTATCAAAATCCAACCAGCCACCCTCAATCTTCTTGACTAAATCATCACCGCCAACGAAATCTGCCCCGGCCGTCTCGGCAATCTTTACCGCCTCACCCTGGGCAAAAACCAGAACCCGCACCTCTTTCCCCAATCCATGAGGCAAAAGAGCAACCCCACGTACCTGCTGGCTGGCATTCCGTGAATCAACACCCATCCGAAGATGGAGTTCAACAGTCTCATCAAACCGGGCAGAAGCTAGCTTCTTTACCAGTTCAACAGCCTCACCAGGCTGATATGTCTTCGCCCTGTCTACCTGCTTAACCGCTTCTTGATAGTTCTTACCGTGTTTTGTCATTTTACTCTATCTCAATCCCCATACTTCTAGCAGTGCCCTCAATAATTCGCTCCGCACCATCAATATCAATGGCATTCAAATCCTTAGCCTTAAACTGAGCTATCTCACGAAGCTTATCCCGGGACAGCTTACCTATTACCTCACGGCCTGAAGCGCTTGGCCCCTTCTCTATACCCAATGCCTTCTTCAGTAAATCAGTGGTTGGCGGTGTTTTAGTAATAAAAGTAAACGACCTGTCTTCAAAAACGGTTATCTCAACGGGAACGATAGACCCCGCCTGAGAAGAAGTACGGTCATTGTACTCCTTGCAAAAGGCCATAATATTAATTCCGTGCTGGCCCAGGGCCGGCCCTACCGGGGGAGCTGGATTCGCCTGCCCAGCCGGAATCTGCAACCTAATCACAGTTCTAACTTTTTTCGCCACTCACGCCTCCTAAACAAAAGTCCAAAGAGGTCAAATCTTCTCTACCTGTAAGAAGTCAAGCTCCACAGGCGTTTCACGCCCAAATAGGGAGAGAAGTACGCTAACCTTGCCCTTCTCCGTACTTATATCATCCACTACCCCTACAAAATCAATAAAGGGGCCGTCAATCACCCGCACACTCTGTCCCTTCTTAAAGCCCACCTTAACCCTCGGGGCTTCAGCCATCATCTGCCTTGTAATCTGATTAACCTCCTCCTCCTCCAACGGAACAGGGTTACTGCCACTGCCAACGAAACCGGTAACACCAGGGGTATTACGCACTATGCTCCAGCTCTGGTCACTCATCCTCATCTGGACAAGGACATAACCAGGCAGTAACTTCTTGGTCACCTTACGCCTTTGCCCATTTCTAACCTCAGTCTCCTCCTCGGTAGGTATCTTCACCTCGGAGATATCACCCTCGGCATCCATGGACTTAATGCGTTGCTCTAAATGCTTCTTAACCCGCTCTTCATACCCTGAGTAGGTATGAATTACAAACCAACTCTTCTCGTCTTCAGCCACAGCTAACCCCGGTCAGATGAAGATTCCCGGAACAAAAAGTTGCCTCCACAGTTAAAGGCTTCGGCTCAACCTGAGAAATACTCAAACTTCTACCCACCCAGAAAAAGTTTATCAATGAGATTTGTAAAACCATAATCGACGAGTACCAAGACCAGACTCACAGCTGCAGAAACAACCAACACCAGAAGCGTCAAATAAGCAGCCTCACGTTTGGTGAGCCAGACTACCTTCTTTAAATCAGATATAATCTCACCGACGAATCTAAATCTAGAACCACTTTTCTTGGCAATATGCTGCGTCATAAAGAGGTCACACCACTTCCCAGTCGTATAATGCCTATTTTCTCTCCCTGTGGAGCTTGTAAGCACGACAACGAGGGCAATATTTCCTGAGCTCTAAACGCTGAGGATCGTTCCTTCTATTCTTAGTGGTAGTATATGTCCTCTCCTTGCACTCAGTGCAAGCCAGGTGAACAATAATCCTTGCCTCAGTTTTCTTGGCCATACCTATTCAATAATACGGCTAACGGTCCCAGCACCTACCGTCTTACCCCCCTCCCGAATAGCAAACCGTAGACCCTTCTCCAGAGCCACAGGATAAATGAGCTTTATCTTCATTGTTATGTTATCACCAGGCATAACCATTTCCACACCCTCCGGCAACTCTATGTCGCCGGTAACATCCGTGGTCCTGATATAGAACTGGGGCTTATATCCATTAAAGAAAGGCGTATGTCTACCACCCTCCTCTTTAGTCAAAACATATACCTCGGCTTCGGCATAGGTGTGAGGCTTGATAGAACCAGGGGCAGCTATTACCATGCCGCGCTCTATATCTTCCCGGTCTATACCCCTGAGCAGACAGCCAACTGCATCTCCCGGCTCAGCCACATCCAAGGTCTTGTGGAACATCTCCAGACTGGTTACCACCGTCCTCCGCGGTTCATGGTGCAAACCTACTATCTCAATCTCGTCACCAGCCTTAATTACACCCCTCTCAACCCTTCCTGTAGGTACGGTACCCCTACCCTTAATGCTAAAAACATCCTCCACTGACATCAAGAACGGCTGGTCTTTAGGTCTTACCGGAGCAGGAACATACTCATCTATGGCATCAACCAACTTCCAGATAGCACCACACCACTGACATTCTCTCTTTCCACAGCCACACTCCAAGGCCTTAAGCGCACTTAACCTCACCACCGGTATTTCATCACCAGGGAAATTCTGCTTACTCAGCAACTCCCTCATCTCCATCTCCACCAGCTCCAGAAGCTCCTCATCATCCATCATATCTACCTTATTGAGAGCAACCACCATAGAGGGAACCTCAACCTGACGAGCCAACAAGATATGTTCTCTGGTCTGTGGCATAGGGCCATCAGGAGCACTGACCACCAATATAGCTCCGTCCATCTGGGCAGCCCCGGTTATCATATTCTTGATATAGTCAGCATGCCCCGGACAATCAATGTGAGCATAGTGCCGCTTCTCAGTCTCATATTCGATATGGGAAATGGCAATAGTTAACCCACGAGCTTTCTCTTCAGGCGCATTATCAATACTATCAAAGGAGCGATATCCAGTAGCCCCTCCTTTAGATAACACCAGTGTCATCGCCGAGGTTAAAGTCGTTTTACCGTGGTCAACATGACCAATAGTACCCACATTCACATGTGGTTTAGTCCGTTCAAATTTCCTTTTCGCCATTTTTCTCCCCCTTTTTATCCCGAGCCCACAACCAGATTCGAACTGGTGACCCCGTTCTTACCAAGAACGTGCTCTACCTGCTGAGCTATGTGGGCACTAGCCCTAATTATACTAAGTTCATAGCCTAGTGTCCAGTATGTTCTATCTATCTTTAAACTATGGTGGAGGGGGCAGGATTCGAACCTGCGTAGCCCTTCCAGGCGGCAATTTTACAGACTGCTCCGATTAACCACTCCGGCACCCCTCCTAAGGCATCTACTAAGGCCAGATATCTCAGCCCGAGAGGGGATTCGAACCCACTAACCTACCGATTACAAGTCGGTTGCGCTACCATTGCGCTACTCGGGCAACAGTGCTCATCAGAATTCACCACTAAATATCAACCAGCCTGAGTATTATAAGAATGTAATGATATAAAAGTCAAGCACTGGTAAGACACAAGTTGTCCAATATGATGTTATGCTACTCAAGTATACCACTAAGCTCATTGAGGTGCCTGTTCTCTGCAATTGAAAAGGAACTCTATGATGGGATAAGATTCTATGGATAAATGACATCCAATCGATATCATACGCTATAAAAACAGGGAGGGCCCTTATGAGACGTGGCATCAGCATTAGCATGGTTATAGTCGGAATATGGTTGATGATGACAGGTGTATGGCAATTATTCCCCCCTTTCAATACTGGAGTTGAAGCTCATCATATCATCCCGGCTTTTACCTTTGTCATTCTTCTGTTCCTCCACCTATGGATCAATCGAAAGCCTCTATTTAGATACTTCCAAGGGCTTGGATGGAAATGGATTATTGTTATACTGGGAGTTCTAGGCATTCTGTGGACAGGAATCGGATTGCCTATTGTCTTAAGTATGAGATAGTAAGTGAATGCTCGAAGCTGGTTACTAAATTTCTCCACGACCCTTGGGTCTGCGTGACCTTACCCCGTAATTAGTATCACCCGCTATTTAGAGTCCAGCCGTTACTTTAGCATACTCCTTTGGAGTGTTTCCCTTCAATGAGCTGTGCGGCCTGACCTCGTTATAGTCGATTCTCCAGTCTTCGATGGTATCACGTGCATGTTTCAAGTTAATAAACCAGTTCGTGTTCAAACACTCATCTCTCAGCCTGCCGATGAAGCTCTCTACAAAGGCATTCTCTACCGGCTTGCCAGGTCGGATGAAATTCAATTTGACACCCTTGCGATAAGCC
>DAOUMH010000041.1:0-7538 GCA_034411815.1 Dehalococcoidales bacterium
TCCATGACATGAAGAGGAAAGGGAAACTAACTATCACTTACTCTGACATTTAAGTCAAAACCTTTAAATGACGCCGTAGATAAATTATTGGAAGATTTACAGAGGCATATAGAATTGCTCGGCTTGCTAGCAATAGCAATAATGAAAGATATAAATATCAAAGCTAAAACTTTATCTGATGAGTTTAATGCTGCCGAAAAGAAAGTACACGAACATAAAAGACTACTTGATAAGACTGCGGAAACAGTCATTGCTGAAACCACAAAAATAAAGCCAAATTCCTAGTGTCAATTATGTAAACCTTCCTATTTATATATTATTGGTTCGCACTATATATGTTATGTCGGGTCAGGATATTTTCGTACCTGTTTTCATCCAACCACTTCCCTGCCTGTTAATTTACCATTATATTGCTTTCTTACCGACAACCTTTTGTTTAGTGTACCATTTCTGGATAGTCTCAATTACCTCATCAGGGTGGTCGCTGACGCTGACTAAGTCGAAGTCCCCCTCGGAGATAAAATATCTTGTCAAAACAGAATTCCGCAGCCAGTCCAGAAGGCCCTTCCAAAATTCACTACCGAATAGTACCACAGGGAAAGGCTTAATCTTGCAGGTTTGCATTAAAGTCAGCACCTCGGTCAGCTCATCAAGCGTACCCAAGCCGCCAGGCATAATAACAAAGGCGGTAGCATATTTCACGAGCATAACCTTGCGGCAAAAAAAGTGGTTAAACGTCATCGATCTTGTGGCGTAGGTATTACAGGTCTGCTCTTCAGGAAGCGTGATATTCAAGCCAACCGATATAACCCCAGCTTTTTGTGCCCCCTTGTTGGCTGCCTCCATCACGCCTGGTCCTCCACCAGTTATTATTGAGAAGCCAGCCTGTCCGAGCCGATAGGCAATTTCCTCCGTCCGAGCATAGAGCCGCTCGTCTGCTTTGAGCCTGGCTGAGCCGTATATGGTTACTGCTGGCTCTATACCTGAAAGCTTGTCGAAACCTTCCACAAATTCGCCTATTATGCGGAACATGCGCCAGGATTCTTCTTTGGCAAGTTCATTTATTTCATATTCGTGTGGCATATTGTCTCCTTCTTGTGGGCTAATTAACCGAGGGAATGCCCCACTCACGGCTCAGTCCCAGTAGATCAAGCGTGTGTAGTGGTACATGATTGATGAGACGCTTAATCCAAAACTACTTCAGACTTATATTCTGGCGCTGATACAGACCACCCAGTCTTTTCTCTCAAGCGTGTGCTGAAACCTTTGGCTACTTCAGGCTCACCATGGGTAACAAATACGTGCCTTGGAGGTCTCTTCAGCGCCGAGAGCCACCTGAAGAGGTCATCACTATCAGCGTGAGCAGAAAAACCGTGTATCTGAGCTACCTTTGCCCTTACCGGATAGTGCTGCCCAAGAATCCTCACTTGTCTGGCACCATCAACAATTTCACGACCGAGAGTACCTATGGCCTGATAACCCACAAAGAGTATTGTGCTTTCTGGGCGAGAAATATTCGCTACGAGGTGATGCTTTATTCTCCCTCCTGTACACATTCCCGAGCCAGCAATTATTACAGCACTCCTTTTGATATAGTTGATTGCCTTCGACTCATTGACTGTCCTGACCATCTTTAGACCGGGGAGGTCAAATGGCGACATGTTTAGCTTGACCAATCTTGTCATCTCATCATCGTAGAGGTCCGGATGACGCTCAAATATGTCAGTGATGTTTACAGCCATCGGACTATCCAGAAAAACTATTGGCTGTGGTATGCAGCCTTCGTCGACGAGCAGATTAAGGTGATAAAGGACTTCCTGGGATCGTTCGAGGGCAAAACTTGGGATAACTACGTTGCCGCCTGCCTCTAGCGTTTCATTTATCACATGTGCAAGGCGATTACCGATATCACATGGGTTTTCGTGCAACCTGTCACCGTAAGTTGATTCAACGACAATGTAGTCTGCTTCGTCAAAGAGAGTTGGATCCCGCAGTATCGGTCTGTTCCATCTACCCACGTCACCAGAAAAGATAATCGTTCTTTCATCCCTACCCTGTTTTATTGAAACCTTTATCATTGATGCTCCAAGGACATGGCCAGCATCATAAAATGTAGCTAGGATTCCGCCGCTCAATTGAACCGGCTGCCCATATCTTACAGAGGACAATAGGGGTAACGAAGTTTTAGCATCAGCGATCGTATATAGTGGAACCTCAGGATACGAGCCTCTTCTGCCTTCTCGCTCATGCCTTCTCCTCTTTAATTCAGCATCTTCTTCCTGCAGTTTTGCCGCGTCCAGAAGCATTACTTCGGTAATATCGCAAGTGGCAGCTGTACCATAAATCCTACTCCGGAAACCCTCGCGAACTAGCTTAGGGATCAGACCACAGTGGTCAATATGAGCGTGTGTCAGCAAAACATCATCTATGTCACTTGGTGATACTATAAAAGGCTCCCAGTTTCTATTTCTAAATTCCCTTTCTTGGAATAAGCCACAGTCAACAAGTAAATTGGTACCGTTTGCCTCAATACAATATCTTGAACCCGTAACACTTTGGGCCGCTCCCAAAAACTTGAGCCTTACTGACAAAACAGTCGTCCCTTTCTCTCGTTTTTAATAATGATAACACACAACCAAGTGAATCATCACTTGTCACTTGCTGGAACCAATTCGTCTATTCTTTTAGGCTGGGTCGGTATCACTATGATGCTGAGTAAAAAGCCATCGGTTCTCTTGGTCTAGCCGCTTCCTTTCATTTTCCCTTAGGCGTTCAATTTCGAGGAGAGCGTTCTCGTATTTCCGCTTGTATGCTTCAACTTCTTCCTCAAGCCGAGGTAGGAGCTTTAAAGCGTTGAAAGCATTAATAATGAGATCTATTTGCTCATCGAGTGAAACTCTATCACTGGAAGGTTGAGATTGTCTCAGTGAGATTATATTTTGAGTCTGAGGGACAGCTTCCTTTGGTGCTTTCCTTGCCCTAGTGGCACGCTGGTTGGGTAACAGGCCTTTTCCAATGAAATCCCTTCTGTGTAAGTCAATTGCTTGCCTGCTGACGTTGAACTTTTCAGCTATGCTCTGGGTGCTTTCCCCCTGTCTCAACATGCTAAGAATTGTGTCTTTATTAACGATGGCTTTCCTTGCCATTAACTTACCTTTAATTATCGGTTTTGGCAATAATATATCAAATAAAAGCTTGGAATGTCAACCTATAGAATAGGCAAGATACTATGATCTTAGGTCTAATTTGAGAGCCTTATTATCCCTGGCCAGTTCCTTAAGAGTCACATTGCCTCTATGGCGACCCAATAATTCTATATACTTAAAAACTTGCTTAGCCTTACCTGATACTTGTATTATCTGTTTCATTTCTTGCCTCCCTTCATATACTTGCCTTTATTATTTACCTTTGCAGGAAATAAAGCAAGTTTAATTAAGGCAAGCTAACACTGCTGAAGCTACTATACGTAAGTTATTCTACTAAGCGCTTGCCGCAATGTCTTAGCGATACTTAAAATTTCGCAAGATATCTAGCAAATACTTGTGTTGAGACTTGCCTAGCTTTATGGCAAGTAAGGTTGAATAAGTAAGGAGTATTTTAGGAACCCGAATATTTATGTCAAGTTCTTCCCTATATCATCCGAGGGTTGAGGTTGAACCTGCGCGTTTTCGTAAAATTCCGGCGGGATTTTGGGGATTTTAGCTTCGAAAGTGGGCTCGGTAGGATTCGAACCTACGACCAATCGGTTATGAGCCGACCGCTCTGCCACTGAGCTACGAGCCCCTTTTAGGCAGATTATAGCAAGCTTTGTAGTTTAGAGTCAACGCAGTTAAAACAGGAGGGTTTATTCTGAAGTCGGTTTTGAGAGGCTGGTAGACCTGGTATGAGCAAACTGCAGATTAATATAGCTCAGGTTAAGATTTTAGGGGTTTATAAAAAGGGATTAGACCTCCAGCTTCCACCATGTCTATGAACCAGGAAGGTATTACTAAGTGGAATCTAAATTCTTTTCCCCTGCTCAGGTTTGTCACTACTCCCTGCCTCAGATCTATCTCAATTTGTTCACTGGTCTCAAATTGTTTTGAAATTCCGGGGGTGTCTAAAGCAGGACAACCAAGGTTCCAGAAGTTCCTGAAGAATATTCGGTGTATCGAGTCGGCAACTACCGCCTGGACTCCCTTAAACTTCAGGGTTTCAGCAGCCTGCTGCCGGCTTGACCCAATACCGAAATTCTCTCCAGCAACTATGATATCACCCTGTTTAACCTCAGAGGAGAACCTCGCTGGCACATTTGCCCTGTCCTGTATATCACTCAGTCCGCTCGCTTGGATAAACTCCCGGTAAAGCTCGCTGTTGGTTTCGTCTCCGCCCATGATAAACCTTCCGGCGAAAAGCTCGTCGGTATCAACCTCAGTGCCAAATTTCCATACCCTTCCCCTCAGCTTCATCTCGCCTCCTTAAAAGAACTCGCGCGGGTCGCTTATCTCGCCTTTTATGGCTGAGGCAGCCACTGTTGCCGGTGATGCCAAGAATACCTCGGAGGTTACATCACCAACCCTCCCCTGGAAGTTGCGATTTGTCGAGCTGATGCTAACCTCAGCTGGCCCGAGTATTCCCATATGAGCCTCCATACAGGGGCCGCAGGTTGGTGGGCCTACAATTGCCCCAGCCTCTACAAAGATATCAATCAGGCCCTCCTTCAAGGCAGCCTGATAAATCTCCTGAGAAGCCGGTATTATGATTGCCTTGGTATACTTGTTTACCTTTCTGCCTTTGAGTATCTCTGCTGCCAACCTCAGGTCCTCAAGTCTCCCGTTTGTGCATGACCCTATGAATGCCTGGTCTATTTTCGTCCCGGTAACCTCGCTCACCCGCACCCCGTTCGAAGGTTTTGGGGGAACAGCAACCATCGGTTCTTTGATTTCATCAGTGTGAAACTCCAGCACCTGTGCATAATCGGCATCCGGGTCGCTCTGGATAGTCTTTAACGAGCCTTTAGCTCTCTGCCTGAGGTAATCCAGTGTCTTTTGGTCCGGTTCTATTATCCCGTTTGTCGCCCCTGACTCTATTGCCATGTTGGTCAGCACCATGCGACCTTCAATACTCATCTCATTTATGGCTGAGCCGGTAAACTGAAGACTCTTGAATATGGCACCGCTCATCCCCAGTCTGTTTAATATGAAGAGCATCAGGTCCTTTGAAGTTAGCGGCGGTACTAACGCACCCTCAACATTTACCTTGATGGTTGCCGGCACCCTTTCCCATAATCTCCCCGTCTTGAAGATGACGGCCATCTCATCTACACCGATGCCAGTGGCAAAGGCGCCCATGACACCTGATGTCGTGGTATGGCTATCGGTGCCGACAACAACCATCCCCGGGAGGACATGCCCCTTCTCTACAAGTACCTGATGGCATATTCCCCCCTTCCCCACTTCGTAATAATTCTCTATTCCCTGTTCAATAACAAACTGCTTTATACGGAGGCACTTCTTTGCTGTATCAATATCCTTATTGGGAACATAATGGTCTAATACCACCACAATCTTATCGGGGTCCCAGACCTTTTCAACCTCAAGCTCTTTGAACTTAGATATAGTATGCGAGCCCAGAGCATCGTGTGTCATTGCCAGGTCTACAGAAACCTCGACTATCTCGTCAGGTTTCACAACGCTTTTCCCACTCTTTTGAGCCAGTATCTTTTCAACTATTGTCATGAGCTACACCTATCTCTGAAGTGAGAGACGGGACCTGAACCTGCGACAACCTGCGGAAGGTTACCCGGGGAACAAGTCAGCAGTTGCTTGCTAGACCAACTGCTCGTCTCTCTTATAGTTTGTATTATACCCTGTCGGTAGATACCGGTCAACCTCAACTACGAGTCATCTCCGGCGAAGTGAGCGACGCGCCTTCTATCCGTTGCTTTTCTCCTGAAGATTCACCCCACCGTCCAATCTCGGCACACATAATGTAAGGTCAAGCCCGGTGTGAGGGCCTTTGACTGAGACCAAGCTCACCTCCATACCATACACTTCACCGAGGGTACCATCAGTCATCACCTCTTTAGGCTTACCCATGTCCAGAAAGCCACCCTCTTTCATCAAGGCTACCCTGCTGGAGAAAAGAAGGGCGTGGTCAGGATAGTGCGAGGCCATCACCACTGCCATCCCTTGCCGTGCTAGCTGGTCCATAATTTGAAGGATGACAGTCTGATTCTTGAAATCGTATGGTGGGACATATCCCACGGGTTTTGAGGGAGAAGTATACCCTGCTATAATTAGCAAGTTGAACCTCCCACATGTATAGCGAAACTGAGAGAGGAATGTTATCAATGAAGAAGACAAGGTTAATAATTGTCATCGGCTTGTTATGTTTGCTTTTTATCTCTATATCGGGATGTAGCAGCAACCCGACTACGCAAAAGTATGCCGATAATCCTGTAGCTCAAAGGGAAACCCTTATCCAGATATCCACCATAGATGCTCTCCTGAGTGGAGTTTATGATGGGGTGATGGACTTCGGGACATTGAAAGGCTATGGAGATTTCGGTATAGGAACCTTTGAAGGCCTTGATGGTGAAATGCTGGGATTTGACGGTAGCTTCTATCAGGTAAGGGCTGACGGAATAGCTTATGCCGTACCTGATTCTATGGAGACACCATTTGCTTCAATTACCTTCTTTGAGATTGACTCTACACATGATCTACCAGAAGGTATTGATTATGAGCAACTACAAGATTTCCTAAATGGGGTTCTGCCTACAGGTAACATCTTCTACACAATTAAAATTGAGGGTGTGTTTAGCTATATGAAAACACGAAGTGTCCCCGCTCAGGAAAAACCGTATCCTCCCCTAGCCGAGGTTACTCAAAACCAGCCAACCTTTGAATTCAATGATGTCGAGGGGACAATTGTTGGGTTCCGATGTCCCGCTTATGTTGCCGGTGTCAATGTACCAGGATACCATCTCCATTTCTTGACTAAGAACAGAGATTCCGGCGGGCATGTGCTTGAATTTCAGATAGCGGAGGCGGTAGCTTCAGTTGATTACACTTCAGAGTTCCTTATGATATTACCTGGTGCTGACAGCGATTTCTATGAGGTAGACCTGACTCAGGATAAGCAGGAAGAGCTAGAAAAAGTAGAGAAATGATCAGAACCCATTCCCTCGCTACGAGGCATGTTATCAGGCAAAGAATGCTCAATACATCACAATTTGACTTCATGTTGGATACTAAGAATGCAAAAAGTTAAAAAACGAAATTTTAAGAACTAGCAAGATGAAGACATACCTTGAGCCGAAGGAAATAGACCGGATTGAGCAAGCTGCTGAATGCCTGAGGGATAAGCTTCTGGTCAGACTGCTGGCGCATCTCGGCTGCCGTGTTTCCGAGGCTTTGGGCATTGCAGTCAGTGATATCGACTTTGACCAGAGAACGGTTGCTATAGTCCACCTAAAGAAGAGAATCAACCTCTCCTGCCCCAACTGTAAGACTAGGTTAAGCAGAACTGCTAGGTTCTGCCCGGGATGCGGATCA
>DAOUMH010000042.1:0-1647 GCA_034411815.1 Dehalococcoidales bacterium
GTCGCGGGAGCGGGCTGGTAATTGCGATGATATCACCGGTACAGAGTACATTGATAAAGTAGTCAACATTGACCAATCCCCAATCGGGCGCACCCCCCGCAGCAATCCAGCCACCTACACCGGAACCTTTACCCCCATCCGCGAGCTTTTTGCCACCATACCCGAAGCTCGAATGAGGGGCTATACTCCAGGCCGATTCTCATTCAATGTCAAGGGCGGACGCTGTGAAGCCTGCCGCGGGGAGGGGTTTATCCAGATCGAGATGCAGTTCTTGCCAGATGTAACCGTCCCCTGCGAGGTGTGCCAAGGGAAACGCTATAACCGCGAGGCCCTAGAGATTAGATTCAAGAGCAAGAACATAGCTGAGGTATTAGACATGACAGTGGAGCAGGCCCTCTCCTTCTTCAAGAACTTCCCCAAAGTAAGAAACAAGCTGGAGACATTGCAGGACGTAGGTCTGGGTTATATCCGACTGGGGCAACCAGCACCTACCCTCTCAGGTGGCGAGGCACAGAGAGTGAAGCTTGCTACCGAGTTATCACGGCGGGCTACAGGCAGAACCCTATATATCCTTGACGAACCGACCACCGGCCTCTCTTTTGAAGATGTAGCCGCTCTCCTGCGGGTATTACAACGCCTGGTTGATGCTGGCAACACGATAGTCGTCATCGAGCATCATCTAGATGTAATCAAGAACGCTGACTGGATTATTGACCTGGGACCCGGAGCCGGGGAGAATGGGGGCTATATTATAGCTACTGGGACCCCCGAGGAGGTAATTCAACAGAAGTCTTCAGCCACCGGCCAATACCTAGCCAAAGTACTGACTAGAAGAACATCGCGCCTTTAGGAGGCATTGGAGCAGTTTCAATAGGGTTCGATGGTATCAAGCGGCAGCTAAAGAGAGCGTTGTCCTGAGATCAAGCTCTATTCCAGGCCCCATAGTAGTGGTTAAAAAGGCACTCCGGACATACTGACCCTTGGTACCGACAGGTTTAGCCTTCACAATAGCCTCCACTGCCGCTGCCAGATTACCCATCAACTTGTCTTCTTCAAAGCTAACCTTACCCAATGACAGATGGATAATAGCCGTCCTGTCCAGCTTAAATTCCACCCGACCCTTACGAGAATCACCGATTACTCTTGGTAAATCCTCGGCTGGCACTACTGTCCCTGCCTTAGGATTGGGCATGAGCCCCCGCCTGCCTAAAACCTTCCCCAGCTTACCCACCTTACCCATCATGTCCGGGGTAGCTGCCATATTGCTGGAAAAGCTACAGATTTTCCCCAGAGAAGTGGAAGAGCGAAACAGGGTTGCAGAGAGATATACGAAAGGTCTGAGCAATAACCCCTGCGATCATATCAATCGTATCATCATGAAGATAGGGATGCATCGGCAGGCTGAAGATCTTCCGGGATGCCTCCTCTGAGAAAGGAAAGTCACCCGCTTTATACCCGAGACTTAAGAATGCCCCCTGGAGATGCAAGGGACTGGGATAATAAATAGCCGTCGGAACACCGGCCTTCTTAAGTGCCGACTGAAGGCCCTGGCGATCCTCAGCTATCACAGAATACTGGGCCCACACGCTTTTTGATCCAGGAGGGATATGGGGAACCTGTAAGATCCCGCTCAGACCTTTCGTATAT
>DAOUMH010000043.1:0-6030 GCA_034411815.1 Dehalococcoidales bacterium
TCCCTTATTTTATTCGGGAAATGCAATTCCTTGAGGTATCAACAATACCAGACACATTAGAGATAGGTCTTAAAACCGCAAGAAACATAGATAGTAATTTTAATCAATTATTAGAGACATTGAACAGGCAATTACGAGATGCTACTAAATGGTTTCGCACTGATAATAGCGTTAACGTTATACAAAAATGCTTAAAATACTCCCACGCTACCAATAATCTTTATCTTGTTAACCTATTAAATACTGATAAAACTAATATATCAAATAAGTTAAAACGTTATGCGGAACTAACTCGTGGTAATTTTGGCTACTTAATGTCTCAAAGATTTGCAGAGGTAGCTAGTATTTTATCCAAAGAGTTAAAGGGCTAAAACGATGAACAACCGAAAGCAAATAAAACAGTGGCATCCGCTTCGGTAGTTATCGTAAGAAGGTATTGTCTATCAGCCCCGTCTTACCGGACTGATATGAGGGGTGTCCGGTTACTTCCCTTTGTAGACCGGCTTACGCTTTTCCATGAAGGCTTTTGGCCCCTCTATGGCGTCCTCGGTGGCATATACCGAGGGGGCTAGAGCCTGCTCTATTTGGAAGCCTGGCTCCAGGGCTTTGGCTCGCACCGCAATCTCCTTGGCGGTTTGCACCGCAACGGGGGCATTGCTTGCGATTACCTTGGCGAAGTGCTCTGCAGTTGACATAAGTTCCCTCATAGGCACTACCCGGTTGACAAGGCCAAAGTTGTAGGCTTGTTGGGCATCAATGAGGCGGCCTGTCAGCAGGATTTCCATAGCCATGCACCAGGGAATCTGACGGGGCAATCTCACATGGGAACCACCGGCGGGGATGACGCCCCAGCGCACTTCACCCAGACCGAGCTTGGCGTGGTCGGCGGCAATCCTGATGTCAGTGCCCAGGAGGATTTCCATACCGCCGGCGACGCAGTAGCCATTAACCGCAGCTATGATGGGCTTATAGATGTGAGAGAGGAAGCGTTTTTCCGGGTCTCCCTGCCACTCTCCCTCTCTGGCTTTCTTTGCTATCGATGGTATAGTGGTTCCAAGGTCAGCTCCGGCACAGAAGGCTTTGTCCCCGGCTCCGGTGAGTATAGCCACCAGCAGGTCTGGGTCGTCATTGAAATTGTCGAATGCCTCGTAAAAGCCGTCCATCATCTCGGGGGATAGGGCGTTCATAGCCTCGGGACGATTGAAGGTAATGTAGGCGACCTTCCCTTTCTTCTCGTAGTTGATTGTAGGTGGAATAGCCATAAGACCTCCCTTTTATATGGTGTAACGTCTGGGGTTGTGCCTATCCTAGCACTACATTGTCTATCAGTCTCGTCTTGCCGATTTTTACTGCCAGTGATATTAAAGCCGGAGGATGAACCGTGTCCAGTTCGTCCAGTGTCTCGGCATCGACTATGCTGACATAATCTATGTTTGCCAGTGGCTGTTTCTGGATAAGCTCTGTCATTCTCTGGCGGAGTTGTCGGGCATCCCTTTCTCCCTGTGCGTGTAGTTGCTGGGCTAGGGTGAGTGCCTGATAGAGAACGGTTGCTGCCTGCCGCTGTTGAGGGTTTAGGTAGGTATTGCGGCTGCTCATAGCCAGGCCATCAGGCTCGCGCACCGTGGGTACGGTGACTATTTCCAGATTCATGTTCAGGTCAGCGACCATCTTTCTGATGACCGTCAGTTGCTGGGCATCCTTTTGCCCGAAGTAGGCCTTGGATGGCTGTATGATATTGAATAGCTTGGCTACAACGGTAGAAACACCCCGGAAATGACCGGGGCGAGAAGCCCCCTCCAGCCGTTCACTGACCTTCTCAACCTCTACCCAGCTATTAAACTGTGCCGGGTACATCTCAGTTACCGAGGGCATAAAGACAATATCGGTTTTTTCCTTTTCCAGCAGGGCCAGGTCACGCTGGGGGTTGCGGGGGTAGGTGTTGAAGTCTTCCTGTGGACCGAACTGCGTTGGGTTAACAAATATGCTGACTGCTACCCAGGGGTTTTCGGCTCTGGCGCGTTTGACCAGAGTCAGGTGCCCATCGTGGAAATAGCCCATGGTGGGGACAAAGCCAACAGGCTCGGTGAGCTGTTGTCTTAGCTGTTTCATATCGTCTATTTTTTCAATAACCTTCATAGGCGGTCTTTAGGTTGGGTATAACCGAAAACCTACTTCCCCTTGAACCGGGGCGGTCTTTTCTGCAAGAAGGCTTTGATACCTTCCGTTCTGTCAGCGGTGGTGTGCAGTAGGAAATAGAGGTCGGCCTCTAGGCGAAGCCCCTGCTCGAGGGTTAAATCCAGCCCTTTATTCACTGCTTCCTTGATGTATCTGAGGGCGGTGGGCCCCTTGCTGGCCATTGTTTTGGCTAAAGCCTCAACCTCGGCGGCCAGATTTTCTTGAGGGACTACCCTATTGACCAGCCCTATTTCAAAAGCCTGCTCGGCATTTATGGTCTCCGCAGTGAGGATTAATTCCAGGGCTTTACCCTTGCCTACGATTCGGGGTAGCTGCTGTGTTCCGCCCTCCATCGGCATGAGCCCTTGAGCTACCTGGGTGAGGCCGAATTGTGCCTTGGGTGTCGTTAGCCTGATATCACAGCTTAGAGCCAGTTCCAGTCCTTCACCCAGTGCATCCCCGTTAATGGCAGCAATGACCGGTCGGTCTATGTCGGCTACAGCTGTGGCGGGGCTATATCTCTTGACCGGTGACATCGTGGCTATGTTGCCATTTTGAGGCAGCTGCTCCAGTTCGCTACCGGCACAGAAGGCTCTGTCTCCGGCACCGGTGATTATAGCCACATAGACAGTATCATCTTGAATTATTCGGTTGCAGGCGTCATCCAGTTCCTGGGCAAGCCGTTGATTGATGGCGTTATTTACCTCGGGCCGGTTGAGGGTTATGTGGGCAACATGCTCGCTTTTAGTATAGATGATGGTTGTGTATGGCATAAATCCGGCTTCCCCTCCCGCAGGTTTTCGGGTAGGTTTGATGTAGGCGTAGGCTTATCTTAGCCGACCTTCCTGCCTCCGTCAAGCTTTGCCTCTCCTTGAGTTGCATCCTGCAATATAAGTAGAGGGGGGCTGGAGGGCTTATCTTGTTCTCCAGAACCTCTTGATGGTGAAGACTATACTGCCTATGGCGCCTACTAAAAAGGCGATTGGGCAGAGGATAACGGCGATAATAAAAAAGACAGGTTCATCTCCCAGTCCGGTTCTGTCCCAGAAGTCCGCGCCGCAGAAGTGAATAAACAGACCATAGATGACATTGTATAGAAGGATACTGACGATAAAGGCGCCGGCGGATATCCCTGTCAATAGCAGGGATCTCTTCAGCCATTTGTACCTCTCTTTGTCCAGTCTGCGGGAATAAAAGAGTGTCAGAAACGCTATAATTACTGCCAATGGGGCTATAACATACATAGCGGGTAATGTTACCATAGCTTATCCCCCGATTTCTAGCCCCTCAGCAAAGCTTAATCCTTGTTGTGACTGTTAGTAAAGTGGCAGATGTTATTGAGGCAACAGCTCTGGCAAACGGGGTGGTTGTGGCAGACATCCTTCGCTAGGCAGACCAGCAGGGCGTGGTATTCATTGAATAGCCCGGTGTCAGCGGGTAGATTATTCATAAAGATGGTTTGATGGGCTGTATAGCTGTTATCCTCCGGGGCTAGCCCGATTCTGCCGATGATGCGACGGGTGTAAGCATCGATAACGAAGATTGGCTTATTGGCGGCATACAGTATTATGGAGTCGGCTGTCTCGTTCCCGATACCGTGGATGGAAAGGAGCTGTTGGCGAAGGTGGTGGATATTATTGGCAAACAGTTTATCCAGGTTATCATTGTAGTGCTCCCCTAACCACCGGGCCAGTGTCTTGAGCTTGAGTGCCTTGGCATTATAGTAACCGCAGGAGTGGATTAGGGTGGCGATTTCAGGCAGGCTGAGCTGGCGTAGCGCGCTTGGTGATAGTGCCTCAGCCGTTTTCAGGTTGGTTATTGCCTTCTCTACATTGCGCCAAGCGGCTGATTGGGTAAGTATGGCACCGACCATCACCTCAAACGGTTCCTGAGCTGGCCACCAGTGCTGAGGTCCGTAATGACCTATAAGCTGACGGTAGATATCTAGCAGTTTTTTGGTAATTGCTTGATTATCCATAGGGACATATCAGCACTAGCTCTACCCGGTGTATGATAGTTCATACCTCAAGGCGGTAATTTATTTCCTGGTTGAGGGCTTTTACCGCTTGGTGTATTGTGGTGCCTTGCGAGCCCGCTTGAGCCCAGGCTTCTTTCTCTCTTTGGCACGGGAATCTCGAGCCAGCAGCCCGTTCTGGCGTAGTATGGGCTTGAGATTTTCATCGGTTCTTACCAGGGCTCGGGCAATGCCATGGGAAATAGCTCCGCTCTGTCCTGTTATGCCACCTCCGGATACCTTAATCATTGCATTGTACTTACCAGCGCTGTCAGTAACCAGTAGGGGGCGCAGTATGGCTTGGCGATGTTCAAGCCTGGGGAATACCTCCTCGTAGGGCTTTCCATTTACAACAATGGTGCCGTTCCCTGGGAGTAGTCTCGCTTGAGCTACTGCCGTCTTGCGCCTGCCTGTTCCCCAAGAGTAAGTTTGCTTTTCCATATAAACCTATCCTTTGTGATTCTCTACCGCTGAGGTAGCTATTGCTTGAGCCTGATGGGGGTGAGTATCACCGGCATAGACCCTAAGTTTCTTGAGCATGCTGGCTCCCAGGCGGGTGTGGGGTAGCATACCTTTGATGGCATGCTCAATCACCCGGGTAGAATCAGCCTGCATCATTTTTTCTAGGCTGACGCTTTTCAATCCGCCGGGATAGCCTGAGTGCCTGTAATAGAGCTTCTGCTTGGTTTTATTGCCGGTAACACGGACCTTATCGGCGTTGATAACGACAACGAAATCGCCTGTATCCAGATTGCGGCTTAGTATCGGCTTGTGCTTGCCCATAAGCAAGCTGGCTGCCTGGGTGGCAAGTTTGCCCAGAATCTTGTCTGAGGCATCAATAACATGCCATTGCCGTTTAATGTCAGAGGCCTTAGTGCTATAGGTTTTCATCATACTCCTCAAAAGGGAACGGATAATTTATCTTCATAAGGCATAGCCCACAAGCCGGGGCGGTGGGCCCGGCCAGCCCCGATCTTCTTGCCTCAATTATACGATAAAATTCATCAATAGTCATCTTTCCCATACCCACTCTGATTAGGGTGCCTATGGTACTGCGTACCTGATGGGTTAGAAAGGAGTTGGCTACCATATTGAAAACAGTCAAATCCCCTTCTTCCCTTAGTCTGGCTTGGTGCACCCTCCGTATCGTACTCTTTATATCAGCCCCGTTGGAGCCGGTAAATGAGGCGAAGTCGTGCTCGCCGATGAGAGCCTGGCAGGCTTGATTCATAGCTTCAATGTCCAGGTGCCCGCTGACCAGGTGAGAAAAGTTATCCCTGATTGGAGACCGGGTCCGGCTGTTTAATATATAGTAATTATATTCGCGACTAAGGGCATTGCGCCTGGCGTTAAAAGAATCACTCACCCTGTGTGCCGACTTGGTGGCAATATCCTTCGGTAAATAGTAGTTTAGTCCGTTGATAAAAGCCTGCAAGGATAGGGACGAGCCGGTCTTGAAGCTGACTACCTGTCCTTTAGCGTGAACCCCGGCATCGGTTCGGCTGGCTGCCGCTACCCGACTCCTTTCTCCTGTAAGCTTCTGCAAGGCTTTCTCTATCTCTCCTTGAATAGTAGGTAGGCTACCTTGCAACTGGGAGCCATGGTAGCGTGTCCCATCATATTCTATAATCAGTGCGATTTTGGTGGTCGGTACCAAGCGGACGACCTTCCTCTATTTCACTAGCTCAAGCTGAACCATAGCTGCCCCGTCGCCCGACCTGGGGCCTAGCTTGGTGATACGGGTATATCCCCCGGGGCGGTCAGCATACCGTGGGGCAAGCTCGGTGAATACCTTCTCAGCTACCCTTTTGTCGAAGATGAATGACAGTGCTTGGCGGCGG
>DAOUMH010000044.1:0-33097 GCA_034411815.1 Dehalococcoidales bacterium
TGGCTGGGGAGGAAGGATTCGAACCTTCGCTGACGGATCCAGAGTCCGCTGTCCTACCGCTAGACTACTCCCCAAGACACGGAAATTATAGCATACAATCACCCTCGTAACAACGAAGCCTGACTGTTCAGCAACCAACACGGGTACTACCCCTCCTTAATAAAGGAATGTTTGACAAGTAAATATCCCCATTGCTACACTGATTCAACATCATCAAGCCTGATTGAGACCGGAGAACCAAGACTCCTCCGTGCCTGCTGAGGCAACAAGCACGCTAAACAGGGGAAATGGAGCTTTAAATGTCCAAGGATAACCAATCGAAGACAAGACAAATAGCTGAGCTTGAAGAACGCCGAAGGAAGATAACCGAAATGGGCGGCCAGGAAGGTGTGGGAAAACAGAGAGGGAAAGGCAAGTTAACGGCTCGAGAGCGAATAGACCTTCTGCTGGATAAGGGAACCTTCCGTGAGGTTGGAATGTTTGCTAAAAGCAGAGGGGCAGCCTCATATGGAGATGTAGCCGCCGACGGGGTAGTCGCCGGCTATGGGGAGATTGATAGAAGGAAGGTGTTTATTTTCTCCCAGGACTTCACCAGTATGGGTGGCACCCTGTCTGAAATGCACGCCAGAAAGATTTGCAGCATAATGGATAAGGCATTGAAGGCCGGATGTCCAATCATAGGCATAAACGATTCCGGGGGAGCCAGGATTCAGGATGGGGTAAACGCCCTATCCGGTTACGGGCAGATATTTCTTAGAAATACACTGGCTTCCGGGGTAATCCCCCAGATATGTGCCATCCTGGGCCCCTGCGCCGGTGGCGCCGTATACTCCCCAGCCCTGATGGACTTCATATTCATGGTCAAGGGTACAAGCCATGCCTTCATCACCGGACCGAGAGTAATCAGAACCGTAATCGGGGAAGAAATCAGCGATGAGGAGCTTGGCGGAGCCACCGTCACCCAAAGAAAAGCAGGGGTTGCCTGTCGCTCTGAAAATAGTGAGAAGGAGTGCCTGCAGAACATAAAAGAGCTACTAAGCTATCTGCCATCAAGCAACAGGGAAAGGCCAAAAAGAATTGAAACAAGAGATAAACCGAACCGCATAGACTCCACCCTGTTTGATACTGTTCCAGCAAACTCAGCCCAAGCATACGACATGCATGAAATAATTGACAAGGTATTCGACCAGCGCGGGGACGGCAAGGAAAACTACTTCGAGCTATTCCCCGCCTTTGCCACCAACATAATCACCTGCTTCTCCAGACTGAATGGACAATCGGTGGGTATAATAGCCAACCAACCAATGTCAAAGGCAGGATGCCTGGACATAGATGCCTGCGATAAGGCATCCAGGTTCATCAGGTTTTGTGACGCCTTCAACATCCCAATTGTCAATCTGGTTGATGTTCCCGGCTACCTGCCAGGAACAGACCAGGAGTGGGGCGGGATAATCAGGCACGGGGCAAAGATGCTTTATGCCTACTCCGAGGCAACAGTTCCAAAGATAACCCTTACTATCAGGAAGGCATATGGCGGCTCATACCTTGGAATGTGCAGTAAGGATTTAGGAGCTGACTTCGTGTTCTGCTGGCCCAGCACTGAGCTGGCGGTAATGGGGCCTGAAGGGGCAGCACCAATAGTATTCAGGAAAGAACTAGAAAAGGCAGACAAGCCGGAGGAATTACTAAAGCAGAAGATAAAAGAGTATCGGGAGGAATTCGCCAACCCTTACAAAGCAGCCGGAGACCTACATATTGATGATGTAATCAACCCTGCTGAAACGAGGCCCAGATTGATAGAAGCTCTGGAAATGACAATAAACAAAGCGGAAGCAAGACCTGAAAAGAAGCACGGGGTTATGCCTACATAGATACCTGCCGGCTAGGCTTGAGCGGAAACATTGGTGCTCTTCATAATACCACCGAAACACGATCAGAAATCGGCTATAATCGCTTAGAGAAGCTTGACTTTACTCCAGGCGTTAGCGTAAACTGCCAGTAAATTCGCAGTAAGGGGAATACTATATGAACAGGTCTAAGATAGTTCAATATCTACTCTGTTTTGTCCTACTCTTCGGCATGCTTGGTGGGATATCAGGAAGCCAGGTCGTGCTCGCTGCCCAAGAAACAGGTAATGATTCGTTCCTGTTATCACCAAGCCAGGAGCAGCCTCCATCTGAAGAAAAGCTTGAGCTTAGTTGCCTCTACCCGGTGTTGCGTGATATATCAGGCCAGAGCTTTGAGTTCGAAGTTGAGCTGAAATGGGAAGGCAATGTGTCTAAAATATTTGACCTCGCTACCACGGTGCCTCCCAAGTGGAAAGCAACGGTTCTGCGAGCCTATGAAGATAAAGAAGCACCAGCCATTGAGCTAGAGCCGGGTAAGCTGTACGCTGATACAGTCAGGGTTCAATTTGCTCCTCTGTCCAGTGAGACTCCTGAGCCAGGTGAGTATCCAGTGATATTAGAGGCAAGCTCAGGGGATATAGAAGAGTCCATTGAGCTCAAGGCAGTAGTTACCGACCTATACAGATTTGCCTTTTATCCAGCCACCGAGCAGTACAACACAGAGGTGACCGCCGGTAAGGATAATCACCTGACAATGAAATTATTCAACACAGGGACAGCAACTATTGAAAAAATTTCATTCACATCTAGCAAGCCTACAGGCTGGACTATAACCTTTAATCCCGAAGAGGTAGAATCCCTTGAGTCAGGACTTACCCAAGAAGTGGATGTAGTGATAAACCCACCCAGTAAAACAATAGCTGGTGATTATGTGGTCAACCTGACAGCTACGAGCCGAGATGTCTCGATCGCCTCCAGAAGCGTCGAGCTCAGGATAACCGCACTAACGCCCACAGTTTGGGGATGGGTCGCCATCATCATTGTACTGGCGGTCATAGCTGGCCTGGCAATAATGTTCAGACGTCTAGGCAGGCGGTGAGAAAGTTGGGTGCACCCCTAACAGTAGAAACAGTAGACCTGACAAAAACCTATGCCGACACAACGGTCGTCGACAGGCTAAATCTTAGCATAGAAGATGGCGAGATATTCGGCTTCCTTGGCCCCAATGGTGCCGGGAAAACGACAACCATACTGATGCTGCTTGGCCTCACCGAGCCAACCTCGGGTATAGCCCGTATCTGCGGGCATAACTCTACCAGAGACCCTCTCAAGGTTAAGCAGCTCGCAGGCTATGTCCCGGAAAAGGTAGGGTTCTATGATGACCTGACGGCTCGCTATAACCTAGCCTATACCGGCAGGCTAAATAACCTGCCGGAAGAAACGGTTACAAAGAGGGTAGAAGAGGCACTGGATATAGTGGGGCTATCCGAGGTAGCCGGCCACAAAGTGCAGCAGTTCTCCAAAGGAATGAAACAGCGCCTAGCAATCGCTGATATACTGGTCAAGCTACCCAAGGTGGCCTTCTTGGACGAGCCCACAAGCGGGATAGACCCCGAGGGGGTGAAGGGAATGCTCAACCTGATAGCCAACATAGCCAAAGAACAAGGAATGACCATTATTTTATCGTCACACCAGTTAACACAGGTTCAGCAGATATGTAGCCGCGTGGGAATAATATCCAAGGGGAAAATAGTGGCTGAAGGCGCCCTAGATCAGCTTGAGAAAGAAGCCTTTGGAGAAGGACGATTCAAGGTTGAGGTTCAACTAGCTGAAATCACTCAAACCATTTTTGATTGCATTAAACAGATTAAAGGCGTGGTCGGTGTGGAGAGAACCGGGGACCTATTGCTTGTTAGTTGTCTGGAAGACCTGAGACCACAGATAGCCAAGGTGGTTGTGGACAATAATGGCTTACTAACACAGATGAAGTTTCAGAGCTATGGACTAGAAGATATATATATGAAGTATTTCACCGAGGTCTAGTATGTCTGGTTTAATGACGGTATTCTGGAAAGAACTATCTGATAATTTCAGCAGTTGGCGGTTCATAATATTGTTTGCCTTGGTATTACTGGCCGGGGTATTTGCTATCTACGTGGCTGCTGGCAGCATAATGGAAGAGGTAACTAAAGCCACTGACACCTATTTCGCAGCCACTGAAAATCGTTTCATCTTCCTCAATCTTTATACCATCTCTGGCGAGGTAATATCCTTCTCATTTCTCACCTTCATAGTGTTTCTTATGCCGATAGTAGGCATCGCCCTGGGTTTTGATGCTATAAACAGCGAGAAGAATAATGGGACGCTAAGCAGATTGCTATCTCAGCCCATCTACAGGGATGCTATTATTAATGGTAAGTTCCTGGCCGGTGTAGTTACCATGGCCATTATGTTAACAAGCATAGTCCTGCTTGTTGCCGGGATAGGCCTCAGAATGATCGGGGTGCCCCCGACTGCGGAAGAGATTATCAGGCTAATAGCTTTTGTGGCAGTGAGCATCATTTACGGGGCATTCTGGATGGGTCTAGCCATGCTGTTCTCCATATTCTTCCGGCGCGTGGCTACCTCGGCTCTGGCCTCAATAGCAGTCTGGATATTCTTTATCTTCTTCATGTACATGTTCGCCGAGCTTATCGCCAATATAGTAGTGCCGGTCAACGATCAATCCACCTACCAAGAGCTGCTCAGAAATACCGAGGTTAACCTGATGGCCCTGCACATATCCCCCAGGATGCTGTTTGAAGAGGCATCGCTTATCCTTCTTGCCCCCGGTGAAAGGACGATAGGTCAGATACTGCAACTTCAGACCTCGGGTGTCTCCGCCTGGATGCTACCCAGTCCCCTCCCACTAGTCCAGAGCCTGTTGATTGTGTGGCCCCAAATAGCTAGCCTCATAGCACTAACCGCGGTGTGCTTTGCCATCTCATATACCAAATTCATGCGCGAGGAGATAAGGTCTACATAAAAAGACTGCTCTCCTTAACAGGGTTAAAACCGAGGGTAGTTAAGAAGCATCCTTGCCGAAAAAGCTCCCGAGGACTAAACGGTAATGTATGCTGGGCTAAAGAGGTTTAATGTCACCACACTATTATATTGGTACATCAGGCTGGCACTATGACCATTGGCGAGACAGGTTCTATCCCGAAAAGTTGATAAAACCAAGGTGGCTCGAATTTTATGCCAGCCATTTCACCACGGTTGAACTTAATAACAGCTTCTATCGGCTACCTTCAGAGGTGGCTTTTGCTAACTGGCGCGACTCGTCACCGGAGAACTTCACCTTTGCTGTAAAGGTGAGCCGCTTCATCACCCACATTAAGAGGCTGAAAAATACAGGGGAGGCAGTAGCAAACTTTATTAGCCGGACTAAAATTCTGGGGGGGAAGTTAGGTCCTGTTCTATACCAGCTTCCGCCCAATATGCACCGCAGTGACGAGATGCTGGAGTCATTCCTATCCACCCTACCCCAGGGAATAAAGCACGTATTTGAATTCCGGCACCAGTCCTGGCTTGACGAAAAGGTCTTTGAACTTTTACGCAGATATAATACAGGGCTCTGTATCTTTGACATGCCCTCTCTCAACTGCCCTCTGGTAGCGACAGCAGATTTTGCCTATGTCCGGTTTCACGGAAGCACTGGCCTCTACTGCAGTGGCTACTCTGACGAGGAGCTAGCTGATTGGGCAAAGAGATTGGCTGACCTTGCAACCAATCTGGAAGCAGCCTACATCTATTTTAACAATGATGCGGAGGCATTTGCGGTGAGAAACGCCACGACCCTCCGCAACTATCTAAGGGGGTAAGTCTAATAAATAATACCTATAAGCTCTTAGTAATAGACATAGACGGCACACTGGTGGGCGAGAGAGGAATCATCTCGCCCGAAGATAGGGAGGCACTAGCCAGGGTCTGCTCCTTGGGGATACCGGTCTCACTGTCAACTGGACGAGCAGCCCCGGCAACACTGCCTATCATCAGCCAGCTATCGCTGGATGGCTACCACATATTCTTTGACGGAGCTCTAGCCAGCAACCCTGAAAAAGGCACCGAGATTTATGCTCAACCAATCAGTGAAGAAATGGTAAGGCAGACAATAGAGTTTGCCCACTTCAATAAGACAAACCTTGAGTTCTATTCCACCACCCAGTATTTTGCTGAGCGAGAAACCTGGTCAACCGATATCCGTCGCCGGTTCTTCGGCATAGAACCAACCGTCACAGATTTCACCAACCTATGGAAGCAGGAGAGAATTATTAAAGGAACCCTGACAGTCCGCCTCCCGGAGGAAAAGGCTAAGGCTTATAACCTCTGCCTTCACTTTAAGGACAGCCTTTACTTTTCATGGACAAAGGCACCGGCTTATCCCGATGTCGATTTTATCAATGTGCTTGCTCTCGGAGTATCTAAAAAGAAAGCCCTGGAAGCATTGATCCAAAATTACGGAATACATATGAATGAGGTTATGGCAATAGGTGACGGCACCAACGACATCTCACTCCTTGAGTCGGTAGGACTGGCGGTCGCTATGGACAATGCCCCCGATGAGGTCAAGGCTGTAGCCGACTATATTACCCTTGATGTTGACCACAGCGGTCTGTCAGCGGCAATTAATAAGTTTTTGCTGTGAAGGAGGCTAGTCAACACCAAACTGTTCTGGCGTAAAAGCTTTCACCCTCTGAATGACTGAATAATTTTGTTTCCGCATGTTGAACCACCTATTGCATATCGTCTCACGTTTGTAAGAGAATATTTGTTCTGGCGAGTCTTGTAAAAACTCTAGAAATCTTCTAACCGGAGGCAAACTCAGCAACTCGTCATATATAGAAAATAGGTGTTGGTCACAAGTTATCAGGATATTCAGAGGAGTATAAGATTGTCCTAAGATTACTGGGTCGTTATGGTTGTTTAAACGCATCTGCTTCCCTAAATGGAAACAAACACAACCACCTCGATATAACCCAATAGTGACACCATTATAGAAAGAATGGTTGTTATTGCTACCATCGACTGCGAAGAACTTCAACCCATTCTCATCAATTTGGTCAAACGGTATAATCTCAAATATTTGTGGGGTTTCAGGATTGGAGTCATTTCCAATTGTGGGGATATTGTACTGCTTATTGTTTCTCTGATTAATATGTTGAGCAACAGAGTCAATAGCTTGTTGTGGGATTAGGTCTTCCATGATTACTTAACTCGCTTGAAAATTTAGCTGCATTAGCACAGCCCATTAATGGACACTTTAATCAGCTAACCTAGCCTTGTCAAGCATCTACATTGCATATTGGTATTTAGCCTCTCTACATATGCAGTTCCATAACATCACCGTCTTGCAAGATGTGGTCTCGTTTCACCATTAAACCATCGTATTTCCCTGAACCCCAGATTCGGGCATACTTCAGCTTGGCCCGGAAATCCTTATGGACTGACGACGCCGCATCCTCTAGCGTGCTCCCCTGCCCGATGGTTATCGGGTCGCTAAAATCAGGCTTCTGACCCGGGGTCTTAGTGTATACTCGAATGATATTGAGCATCTGATAGGTTCTGAGCCTTAGCTCATCCAATCCAAGCCCTTCCTTAGCCGAGACGGCAACAACAGGGATTTGCCCTTCATATTTATTATGTAAAATTACGTAGCCCTCCTTGGCACCGGGCAGGTCTACCTTGTTACCAATAATCAACGCCTTTTGCCAAGTCAGCACCCTACCCTGCTCATCATCAGCCTCTTTGTCACCGATGCTTATCCTCATGCCCTCCAGCTGGCTGATGACACTCTCAACCTGAGCCAGTGGAGCCTCACTTAAATCCACTACAATCAACAGGGCATCAGCCCGCCTCAGCATGGGTGGCAACCAGAATTCAACCGACTGGGGGGTAAGGGGTGGGGTATCAATTAATTGTATCTGTATATTCTCAAATCCCATCATCCCGGGGGTAACAGCGTGAGTAGTAAAGGGATATTCAGCTACAGTGGGTGAGGCATTGGTAATACTTGAAACAAGCTGGGATTTACCGACATTGGGCAAACCGACCACTACCACCTGAGCTGCTCCCTCTTTCTCAATAACCATGGATGCCCTCTGGGTAGCCGCCTTCTTCTCATACGCCTGAGTCAGCTTGGCAATCCTCCTCCTCAGCTCTGCCCTGAGGTGGTCGGTTCCTTTATGCTTGGGCATGATAGCCAGCATCTCGTCCAGAGCAGCTATCTTCTCAGCAGGACTCTTAGCCGAGCGAAAATTCTTTTCTGCCTCAAAGTATTGCGGCGGTAAGTTAGCCGGCATTGCCTCTCACAAAAGCTCCTTTATTTTTCTAGCCAGACTCTGACTAATACCCCTCGTTGCGGCTAACTCCCCTACGGTAGCTTGACGGATAGACTGGACTGAGCCAAACTGATTCAGCAAGGCACGCTTACGCTTGGACCCGATACCGGGAATAACATCAAGGGAAGAGGTAAAGACTTCTCTTTTATGAACCATCCGATGATACCCCAATGCGAAGCGGTGAGCCTCATCCCTGAGCCGCTGCAGCAACTGGAGACCAGGAGAATTACCGGGTAGGACAATAGCCGCCTTCTCCTGTGGGATAAAAACCTCCTCATTCTCCTTGGCCAAGCTAGCAACCGACACGGAATCAACCCCCAGTTCACGCATCACCGACAGGACAGCATTGAGTTGCCCCCTGCCACCATCAATGAGGACAAGGTCAGGCAGAGTTGCCCAACCATCCAGAGCAATAGAGGCATCACCCCCAATACCCCGCTGAAATCGCCGCCTGAGCACCTCCTGAAGCATAGCATAATCATTAGCCCCTGACACTGTCTTAATTCTAAAGCGCCTGTAGTGAGACGGCTTTGGCTCTCCTTTCTCGAAGACCACCATACTGCCTACCGCCGCCGCTCCCTGTATATTGGAGATGTCATAACCCTCCATACGAGAGGGAAGACGAGGCAAGCGAAGCTCTTTTTCCACCTCGGCTAAAGCATCCGTCAGCGCCGTATGAGCAGCCAACTGCTTAATTCCCAGTTGAGCCAACCCCTGCCGGGTGTTCTCAGCCACAATATCCACCAGCTGTTTCTTATCGCCCCGGTGAGGGGCCCGAATGCGGACTTTACCCCCTCTTTTGCTTTGAAGCCAGTCCTTGATGACAATCATATCTTCTGCCGGATACTGGAGCAGCAATAGAGGCGGGATATGTGGGGCAGAGTCATAAAACTGCTTAATGAAGCTGGATATAACCCGACCGGGCTCTTCAGACCGGGTGCCCTGCAACATAAAGCTCTCCCGACCAATCAGCTTACCGCTGCGAATAAAGAAAACCTGCACATAGGCCCGATCCCCATCCTGAGCAAGGGCAATAACATCCTGCTCACCCCTCACCGCGGTAGCGATTCTCTGGCCTTCAATAACCCTTTCCACCGCCCTGATTTGGTCTCTGAGCAAGGTAGCCTTTTCAAAATCCAGGGCCTCGGCTGCCCTCCTCATCTCAAGCTCAAGCTGTCTGACCACCTGTTCCTGCTTCCCCTCCAGGAAGAGGACTACCTGCTCTATCACCTCAGCGTAATCCTGCCTGCTCACAGCACCAATACAGGGCCCAAGGCAGCGGTGGATGTAATACTCAAGACAGGGCCGGGAGTCATTACCGGTAATAGACCGGGAACAAGAGCGGAATGGGAAGATGCTTCTTATCACCTTCAAGGTTTGTCGCACCGAGCCGGCACTGGCAAATGGCCCAAAGTAACACCCCCCGTCATCTTCCAAGCGCCGGGTGATATGCACCCTGGGCCAATCATCGTTGAGGTCTATCTTCAGATAAGGGAAAGCCTTATCATCTTTAAGCCTGACATTGTAGTGAGGACGGTACCTCTTGATAAGGTTTAGCTCAAGGATCAGAGCTTCCTGTTCTAACTTAGTAACAAAGAAATCGAAGTCGTTGACCCGAGCCACCAACCGCTTCACCTTTGGTGACAGCCTCTGCCCGACACCGAAATATGACCTCAACCGCTGACGCAGACTAGCCGCCTTACCCACATATAGTATATTCCCCTCAGCATCCTTCATGAGATAGACACCGGGGCTGGCTGGTAGTTGCCTCAATCGCTCTGCTATAAGATTGCTGGTCAACCCTCACCCCTATATCGATGAGTATCAAACTGGAGAGCGGTGCTAATCCGCCACTACGCTTCCCGGTTCAGGCCAGCCAGGAATTCAGAATTGGATTTCGTCTTACCTAGCCTGTCGAGAATCCGCTCTGTAGTTTCAGTAAAGTTAACCGAATCAGCGGCAATCATGGATGCCATACGACGCAGTAGCCACACCTGCTTGAGAGTATTCTCATCCAATAAGAGTTCTTCACGCCTGGTGCCACTGCGTTGAATATCTATAGCCGGGAAGGTCCTACGCTCAGACAACCTGCGGTCAAGGTGGAGTTCCATATTACCGGTTCCCTTAAACTCCTCATAGATGAGGTCATCCATACGGCTACCGGTATCAACAAGGCAGGTGGCAATGATGGTCAAGCTACCACCCTCCACCATATTACGGGCAGCACCAAAAAAGTGCTTGGATGGGTAAAGAGCAGCCGGGTCAATACCACCAGACAGGGTACGACCACTGGGGGGCACAGCTAAGTTGTAAGAACGGGTGAGACGAGTAATACCATCGAGAAGTATAAACACATCCTTACCACCCTCCACTAACCGCTTGGCCCTCTCCAACGCCAGTTCAGCAACACGGGCATGATTCTCCACCGGCTCATCAAAGGTAGCACTTATCACATCACCTTTGACCGAGAACTTCATATCAGTAACCTCTTCAGGTCGCTCACCAATAAGGCACACCATTAAATGAATATCGTTATAGTTAATGGTAGCAGCATTGGCAATGGCTTTGAGCAGTACAGTCTTACCAGCCTTAGGTGGCGACACAATCAAGCCACGCTGCCCCCGGCCAATAGGGGCAATAAGGTTAATCAAGCGAGTGGACAGGTCTTTAGAATTAGTCTCCAGATTGATTAATTTGTTGGGGAAGGTGGGAGTAAGCGAGCCAAAAGTAGGACGGCTCTTGGCCAACTCAGGGTTGATGTCATTTATTACCTCTACTCGAAGCAGGCTGTAATACCTCTCACCATTTTTGGGCGGTCGTCCCTGACCAACAACCATATCGCCGGTACGCAGACCAAAGCGCCGGATCTGGCTCTGGGAGACATAGACATCGCTGGGACTGGGCAAGAATGTGCTCTGCCTGAGAAAACCGTAGCCGTCATCCATAATCTCTAAGATACCGCGGCAGAAGATGTTGCCCTGCTGCTCGGTATGTGCCTGGAGCAGGCGCATGACGATGTCCTGCTTCTTGAGACTGGCATAATTGGATATCCCCATCTCCCTAGCCAGCTCAATTAACTCGTCCCTGCTTTTGTTTTCCAATTGACTAACATTCATTTTCCTAACCTCAACCCTATGTTTTTTTGGTAACCTCCCCTCTTTAACTTTGAGAAAGCCTGTTTCTGTTTAAAATATGGAACGAATAGGTAAAGAGGCATAGCCTCTGTTAAGTCCGCTCAGCCAAGCTCACTGCAAGGCATTTCGCCAATCATTAAGAAAACGGGCAACACCTATATCGGTAAATGGGTGGTGCATCATCTGCATCAGCACCTTATAAGGAATGGTAGCAATATGAGCCCCTGCCTTAGCAGCTGCCACACAATGCTGAGGGTGACGAATACTGGCAGCAATCACCTGGGTGGATAACTTGTAAGTTTTAAATACTTCGACAATATCCCTGACTACCTGCATCCCATCCTGACTGGCATCATCCAGTCTGCCAACAAAGGGGCTGACATAGGTGGCACCAGCTAGGGCTCCCAAGAGAGCCTGATTCAGCGAGAAGCACAGGGTAAAGTTCACCCCTATCCCCTCCTTAGCCAGAACCGATGTTACCTCCAGACCGACAACGGTCGCCGGGATTTTAATCACAACATTGGGTGCCCAACCGGCAATGCGTCGCGCCTGCTCAACCATCGGCTCAACTTCCTCTTCTACCACCTCGGCTGAAATCGGCCCAGGGATAATAGAGCAAATCTCCTTAATAGTGGCCTCATAATCAGCCGAAGCCTCCTTAGATACAAGGCTAGGGTTAGTGGTAACTCCACTGACAACGCCCAGCTTGGCAGCCTGCCTAATCTGCTCAATATTGGCTGTATCTAAAAAGATACGCATTTAGCCTCCTCTACTTGATATTGATTATTCACCACTACCTTTCCCTACACCCTCAAGAGGAATCACCTTAATTAGTAAAAATCACCAACATGACTACGCAGATAACCCTGCTTTGTATTACATCAACCCCTCGGCGGGGAGTATTCTACCACGAACTAGGGCGACAGAGGTAGTAGTGGCTGATCCCCTTCGCGCAGTGTATCCTTGGCTACACGGGCAAAATCGCGGAACAGGGGGTGGGGACGGCCAGGACGAGAACCAAACTCAGGATGAAACTGGCAGCTAACCATCCAGGGATGATTAGCCAGCTCACAGATCTCCACCAGCTTGCCGTCGGGAGATAGCCCGCTATAAATCATTCCCGCCTCCTGTAGCGAGAGGCGAAATTGATTATTAAATTCAAGGCGGTGCCTATGGCGCTCATAAACCAGGCTCTGCCCATAGGCACTGGCAGCATGGCTACCATCAACCAATTGACAAGGGTAATTACCCAAACGCATGGTACCCCCCTTGTTCTCTATACCCCTCTGTTCAGGAAGAAAATCGATGACAGGATACGGAGTTGCGGTATCGAACTCGACAGAGTTTGGCTCGTTTGAGCCCATAACATGACGGGTAAACTCAATTACCATAACATGCATCCCCAAACACAACCCCAGATATGGGATTCCATTGGTTCGGGCATAGGTGGCAGCCTTTATCATACCCTCTATCCCCCTAACACCGAAACCGCCGGGAACTATGATACCCTGAGCCGAGCGTAGAAAGGTTTCACTCTCATCCCCTTCCAGAGCCTCAGAGGAAACCCACATGAGATTAACATCCCGATTATAATACAAGGCAGCGTGATGTAGCGCCTCCCGAACTGAAAAGTAGGCATCCTTCAATTCTACATATTTGCCTACCAGAGCAATATCAATCGGCTCTCGCGGTGTCTTGAAACGGTTGGCTAATTCACGCCACTGGTTTAGATCCGGCTGGCGAGCCTTAAGACCAAGCTTATCCACAACCAATTGTCCCAACCCTTCCTCCTCTAAGAGCAATGGCACCTCATAAATAGTAGATACTGTAGGTAAGGGAATGACAGCCTGTCGGTCAACATCACAGAAGAGGGATATTTTATCCCTTATCCCTTCTGAGATAGGCTGGTCACTACGGCATATGATTATATCAGGCTGAATACCAATGCGGCGTAGTTCGTTAACACTGTGCTGTGTAGGCTTAGTCTTTAGTTCCTGGGTAGAGGTAATATAAGGAAGAAAGGCAACATGGATATAGAGCACATTATCCCGCCCGACATCGTTCCGCATCTGCCTAATGGTTTCAAGAAAGGGCTGCCCCTCAATATCACCTACCGTGCCCCCAACCTCTATAATAAGCACTTCAGCCTGGGATTTCAGAGCTAACTGCTTAAACCGCTCCTTTATCTCATTAGTAACATGAGGCACTACCTGAATAGTGCCTCCCAGGAAATCACCCCGCCTCTCCTTGGCAATAACAGAGCTATAGATTTGACCGGAGGTAACATTAGACTCAGCAGTAAGGTTAACATCAATAAAGCGCTCGTAATTGCCCAAATCGAGGTCGGTTTCAGCCCCATCTTGGGTAACGAATACTTCACCATGCTGATAAGGAGACATTGTTCCTGGGTCGACATTGAGATAGGGGTCGAGTTTCTGCACAGAAACAGTAATTTGACGGCTTCTCAGGATAGTACCCGTGGAAGCGGCAGTAATACCCTTGCCAACTGAACTAACAACACCCCCGGTAATAAAGATATACTTCGGCATCTAGGAGAACCAAACCCTCGGGATTCAACCCAAGAAGCAACCTTAGATCAGGTTTATTCGGAGGAGAGGACAACTTTTCGTTTATTATAATCAGGCAAATACCTGTTGTCAAGTTCCAGGCACCCCACCCCCCAAGCAAGTAATTTGTATCGGCTGCAGGATGGTGTTACTATAAAGACCATGAGGCAAAGATTAAGACAAGCCCTCTCCCAGAGGCAAAAACAACATATTCTTGATGCCAGTCGGGTGCCCTCAGCAGTTCTACTCCTTATCTACTACAAACAGGGACAGCATTATATCCTGTTTACTAAACGAACGGAACATGTAAAGGAACACAAAGGTGATATATCCTTCCCCGGAGGAGCCTACCAGGATGAAGACCGTACCTTGGCAAATACCGCCCTGAGAGAATGCTCTGAGGAAATAGGCCTGATAGCCGATAGGGTTGAGATATTAGGGGAACTAGATGATACCACCACTCGGAACTCTGGTTACATTATCTCACCCTTTGTCGCCATTATCCCATGGCCATATCCACTTGAAGCAGACCGCCAAGAGACGGAGGAAATTATTGAAGCCCCTATCTCAGCCCTTATGGATAAGGACTGCCAACACCGGAAAACTGAGATTGTAGATGGTAAAGCAGATACCGCATACTTTTACCACTATCAAGGGAGAGTAATCTGGGGAGCCACTGCCAGAATACTAAACCAGTTTCTGGACATTTTCGCCCGGGTTATGGGAGATAAAACCGGGGAATAAATGCCAGGCCCTAGCCTGAGAGAGCGGTTTAAACTCAGATAGAACACCTACTTTTTACCTTCACCGACACCCTTGTCCTTGACCTTTATTGACCTAGGTTTAACCTGCTCGGACTTAGGAATAGTCAAGGTCAGGATACCCTCACCAAAATCCGCTTCCGCCTTATCGGTGTTTAATCCACTGGGAAGAGTGACCGAGCGGCTGAAAGCACCGAAACGGTGCTCCTGGCAGAGGTAGTCTTCCTGCTTGACCTCCGCCTCAGCCTTGGTTTCCCCCCTGATAGTCAGGTTGTCACCAGTAATGGTAATATCAACCTCTTCAGGCTTTACCCAAGGTAGAACAGCCTTAACCACCACATCATTGGCAGTATGATACATGTCAATAGGAGTTACCATACCGGAACCAAAAGCACCCGAGAGACGTGAGGGGATGACAAAGCTATCCTCAAATAACTTATCCACTGCCTGCCTCAGACCCACCAGTTCGTGAAAGGGTTGCCAACGTATCATATTCACTACTATTTACCTCCTGTAATTTATATTTAGTCTAAGCCTATAAAGCCGCTCTCTCAGACACAGAACAGCATAGCATATTTAATAAGCTTTGTCAACAATCTTTATAACAATTTATTAACTTTTTTAAGCAAGCATTGACACACTTTTTCAAACGACTTATAATGTTCTAGCTAGGTTGCAATCCTTAACAAGCAATCTCCACAAGATATATCAACAAGGGAGGACCCGTCACTCCGGCGAACAAGAGATAAGGTGTAGGGTTACTATGAGCTCGGAAGATACTGAACCCCGTTATGTTATAAGCGTAGCCGCCAGGATGCTTAACATCCAGACTTATACCTTGCGCTATTATGAAAAAATAGGCATAATAGAGCCACTACGCTCTAAGGGCAATCTTCGCCTTTATTCAGATAGGGATATATCTCACCTCAGACGGGTGAAGACTTTAATGGCTGACCTGGGGATTAATCCCGCTGGCTCTGAAGCCATTCTACACATGTCACAGCATATGACTGAGTTACAACGCCGGGTAGATGAGTTAGAATCAGAGATAGAGAGGTTAAGACAAAGAAAACCTTAATCTTGATTGAGAGGGAATTTGCCTGATATAGAACTCTTCATAAGAAAAAAACTAAACCCACTTTATAAGGCCTGGTATGTAGCCTGGATTCACTGGTGGCCTTTATGGAGAAGCCTAGTTAGTGGACGAGACATCCAGCGAAGGTGGAAACAATTCAATCTGGTAAGAGAAAGGCAAACCTTCTTGGATTATGGCTGCGGTACTGGATACTTTGTTCTTCATGCCGCCAGAATAGTGGGCAAAAAGGGCAAGGTATATGCCCTAGACTGCTTTCCCCGCCAACTGGAAATAGTAAGCAAGAGAACCCAAAGAGCAAACTTGACCAATATAGAAATGATACTCTCGGATAACGAGACAGGTTTACCAGATGAATGCGTAGACATCATCTGGATGTGCGATGTCCTCCACGAAATCGGCCAGAGACGAGCAGTGTTGAAGGAACTGCACAGAGTGCTAAAAGAAGAAGGGACCCTGGCTATATATGATGGAATGAAGGATAGAATCCTAAACTACACTAAGGGTCTGTTCGCCTTGGAAAAGAAGGATGGTAAACTACTCAGCTTTGCCAAAATAAAATAATAAACCTATAAACAAGTATGAATCAAGAGACTGAACAACACTGGCCGAAGAAAGAGATTTACCTAGGTGCTCTAGCAATAATAGCCACCGTCACTCTTTGCGTAGCCGCCATCTACTACAAAGACGCCATAATGGGCTTAACATACCTAGCAGGCTATAGCCTCCTAGGTATACTCGTCGTCTCTTTTATTGCCGGCAGTATTTTAAGTGTCACAGCAATACCAGTTCCCTACTGGCTTCTGGTATTTACCCTGCCCAGCGTAATAGCTCCTCACTGGGGGATACTAGCGCCGGTATGGGTAGGATTAATCTCAGCACTAGGTGCCAGTTTAGGTCACCTGCCTACCTTCATGATTGGTTACGGGGGGAAAAAAATTTCTCAAAGGGTCCCCACCAAGATTAATAATCGCCTATATAACAGAATCATGGACTGGGCAAAGAAGCATGGTTCATGGACTGTTTTCATCATGTCGGCCATAGTTAATCCCATCCACCTGCCTATGACTATTGCCATCGGGGCACTCCAGTTTCCCCCACTGAAATTCTTTCTCTTCTCCCTGCTCGGCAACTCAGTAAAAAGTTTATTCATAGCCTTCTGTGGTTACTACGGGCTGAGTTCCCTGTTCCACTTCCTGGGAGTATAAAGGAGGGCATAACATAATGCACTACGCTCTATTCTTCATATTAGGAATATGCATCGGGGTAGGAGGCTGGCAGCTAGCTGTCTGGCTAGGCGAGGTTAGAGACAAGAATAAGAAGTATAAAGCAGCCAAAGCCTATGCCACCGATAAGAATAAACCACTGTTTGTAGCCGGCGGACCCTGGGGCACCAAGCAACTCCGCCGCTCACTAAAGATACCGGCTCACGGCAGTAGCGATGCCTGCCTTGACATCGACCGACGTGCTATTGAAGGCTGCCCCGGTGGGGTGGTAGCCAATGTTTCCTATATTCCTTTCTCGGATAAAAGCTTTGGAGCTGTTTTTGCCAGTCACCTGCTGGAACACTTGCCGACCATTGATGCTGCTAAAAAGGCACTGTCTGAACTCAACAGGATAGCTGACGCTGTTTTTATCGCCTATCCTTCCAGACAGTCCATAGCAGGCTGGGCTATACCAGACCACCACCTTTGGATTTGGCAAAAGGGCAACACAATCTACCTCAAGCAAAGAGGCAAGGCAGAAGGCAAGAACAAAGAGGAGTATATAATCGGGGCAGTCAAGGAATGACCCCCGAACCAGGAAATAACCTGTCACTGAAAGAGGTTATACCATGAGGCAAGATCAATTTACCGAACAGGCACAAGAAGCACTAGCCCTCTCTCAAGAGCTGGTTCGTCAGTATCACCACAGCCAGTGGGATGTAGAGCATATCCTGCTGGCCCTGCTCCAGCAGGAGAAGGGGCTAGTCGGTGACATCCTGCGAGAACTCGGCGTTGATGTTGAGGTAGTGAAGCAGCAGGTAATAGCCGCCCTAGAGAAAATGCCCAAGGTTACCTATGAGACGACACAGATATATGCCACACCCCATATCAATGCTCTCCTCATGTCAGCGATTGCTGAGGCTAATAGACTCAAGGATGAGTTCACCGGCACAGAGCACCTGCTAATTGCTATGTCCGGGGAAGAGAAGGGTGAAGCGGCTGGCATCCTCCACCGCTCCGGCATCGACCAAGAGAAGGTATATAGCGCCCTTCGAAAGATTCGCGGTGGGCACAGGGTTACTGATGAGAGAGCTGAGAACAAATATCGCTCCCTGGAGAAGTATGGCCGCGACTTTACCGAGCTAGCCCACCAGGGTAAGCTCGACCCGGTTATTGGTAGGGATGAGGAAATCAAACGGGTGATGCAAATACTTACCCGGCGAACCAAGAATAATCCGGTGATTGTTGGTGAAGCCGGGGTGGGTAAAACCGCTATTGCTGAGGGTCTGGCACAGAAGATTGCTGCCGACGATGTTCCCAACGCCCTCAAGGGGCGAAGGGTGATAGCTCTAGATATGGGGGCACTGGTAGCTGGTAGCAAGTTCCGAGGCGAGTTTGAGGAAAGGCTTAAAGCAGTGATGGACGAGGTTCGCCAAGCACAGGGTGAGATTATCTTATTCATTGACGAGATTCATACCGTAGTTGGTGCCGGGGCAGCCGAGGGAGCCGTTGATGCCAGTAATATGCTCAAACCAGCCCTGGCTCACGGTGAACTGCAGTGTGTAGGCGCCACCACCCTCGACGAGTACCGTAAATTCATTGAGAAGGACAAGGCTCTAGAGCGGCGCCTCCAGCCAGTATTCATCAGCGAGCCCAGCGTTGAAGCCACCATTGAAATGCTTCGTGGGCTTCGCCCCAGATATGAATCCCACCATAAGATAAAAATTAGCGACCAAGCCATAGAAGCAGCGGCTAAATTTAGCAAGCGCTATATCTCCGACCGACACCTACCCGATAAAGCTATTGACCTCATTGATGAGGCAGCCAGCAAGCTACGTATTGATACCGAGAGCGCCCCACCCAAGGTTAAAGCACTAGAGCAACGCCTTAATCAATTAACCAACGAGGAGGAAGCTGCCTCGCAACGGCAGGATTATGAACGCGCCGCCCAGATAAAAACCGAGAGGGCACAGCTGGAAACCGAGTACAACCAGTCCAAGGGCGAGTGGCTCCGACAGGAGAAGATTAGTGGAACAGTAGAAGAAGAGAATATTGCCCAGCTAATCTCTAAATGGACAGGTATCCCCGTATCCCAAATGCTAGAGGGTGAAACCGAGAAACTGCTTCATATGGAAGACAGGATTCACGAGAGACTAATAAATCAGGAAGAAGCGGTCACTGCCATCTGCGAGGCCATCAGAAGAAGCCGGGCCGGGCTCAAGGATCCACAGCGCCCCATCGGTAGCTTCATGTTCCTAGGGCCTACCGGAGTCGGCAAGACCGAGCTAGCCCGCACTCTAGCTCTATTCCTGTTTGATGACGAGAACGCAATGGTACGGCTTGATATGTCAGAGTACCAGGAAAAGCATACGGTATCCCGCCTCATCGGCGCCCCGCCAGGTTATGTTGGCTATGAGGAGGGAGGACAACTCACCGAGGCAGTGAGGCGACGCCCCTACCGGGTAATTCTGCTGGATGAGATTGAGAAGGCACACCCTGAGGTCTTTAATAGCCTGCTTCAAGTCCTCGATGATGGGCGATTAACCGACGGCCACGGACGAACAGTAGATTTTAAGAATACGGTAATCATCATGACCAGCAACACCGGCGTCGAGCTCATCAACCGTGAGATGGCTATGGGCTTTGCTACCCCCAAGAACGAAACCAAGACCCAGCAGCAAAGCTACGAGAACATGAAGGAAAAGGTAATGGGAGAGGTCAAAAGGACATTCCGCCCCGAGTTCATCAATCGACTAGACGAGATTATAGTCTTCCATAAGCTTACCGAGGAGCAACTCGGCAATATCGTTGATTTACTGATAAAGGATTTGCAGCAGCGCCTGGCCGAGCGCAAACTAAAAATAGCACTAACCAAGGGAGCCAAATCATGGCTAGCCAAGGAAGGCTATGACCCGCTCTACGGGGCACGGCCATTGAGACGGGCTATTGAACACCATATAGAAAATCCCCTGTCAACCAAGTTATTGCGAGGCGAATTTAAAGAAGGGGACACAATCGCCATCAATATCAAGGATAATCACCTAACCTTCACCGCCAAGGCAGCAGCCAAGCCAACCATACAGGGTCAATAGTATATAATGATTATTGCTCCTCTATAACTATCCGTATTATGGCATCTCCCTGCTCAATCTGCTGGAGCACATCCATTCCCTCAATTAGCTGGCCAAAAACCGTATGTACGCCGTCAAGATGAGGCTGGGGAGCATAGGTAATGAAGAATTGACAACCGTTAGTATCAGCCCCCGAGTTAGCCATTGATAAAGCCCCGGCAACATGAGTGTGTTCAGTAAACTCATCATCAAAGTAATAACCAGGATTGCCATACCCTGTCCCGGTCGGGTCGCCCCCCTGAACCACAAAGTCTTCTACTACCCGATGGAAGGTGATGTTATCATAGAATCCCTCACGAGCGAGGAACACGAAGTTATTGACCGTCACTGGAACATCCTCAGCAAATAGCTCTAGAACTAAATCCCCCTTCTCCGTCTCAATGATAGCTGTATATTGCTTGCTGGTATCGATCAGCATCGGCGGTGGCGACGAGTAGGTCTTGGGCTGTGATGATGAAGAACTACAAGACAGTAAAAAGGGCACAGCCAGAATAAGAAGAATACCAGCAATTCGGGTTAGGCCTCTAAGTTTCATTAACCTGTCTCCTGCTAATTTTGTCTAGTATTGTAACCCATCTAATAGCCGACGAGCAATTGCCGGCATCTAGGCTTGCCTTCCCAGCCACTTTCTGCTACATTAAGAACGGCAATGAGGGGAAATTGTGGGGCTGTAGTTCAATTGGGAGAACGTTTGACTGGCAGTCAAAAGGTAGGGGGTTCGAATCCCCCCAGCTCCACCAGAATCGTGACATACTTGCTCTTCGCTATTGATATTCCACAAGCGAGGGGCTTTTATTTAGACAGGGAAAACAAATGGTAGTTAAGTATAACCCTCAGGTAATAGAAGAGAAGTGGCAACAGAAATGGGCTGAGGACAGGCTGTATGAGGCCAGTGAGGATAGCACCAAACCCAAGTGGTATGCGCTGACAATGTTCCCCTACACCTCAGGTGACCTCCACATCGGACACTGGTATGCCATGGCCCCATCAGACGTCCATGCCAGGTTCAAACGAATGCAGGGCTATAATGTGCTTCACCCGATGGGGTTTGATGCCTTCGGGCTGCCCGCCGAGAATGCAGCTATCAGCCGGGGGATTCATCCCTTCACTTGGACAATGCAGAATATAGACAATATGCGTCGCCAGCTCAAGAGCATCGGTGCCATTTATGACTGGAACCGTGAGGTGGTCACCTGCCTGCCTAACTATTACAAGTGGACACAGTGGCTCTTTCTGAAACTGCATCAGGCCGGTCTAGCCTACCGAGATAAGGCTCCGGTCAACTGGTGTCCCCACTGCCAGACGGTGCTGGCTAACGAACAGGTGGTGAATGGTCTCTGTGAACGCTGCGGGGCAACGGTCAGCCGGCGGGACCTAGAGCAGTGGTTCTTCCGCACCACCAAATATGCCGATGAACTCTTGGAATACAACGGCATTGAATGGCCGGAGCGGATAAAGATAATGCAGAGAAACTGGATAGGTAAGAGCGTCGGCACTGAAATCTCCTTCGCCATCAACCACTCCGGAACAGATGAAAGGGAAATCAGGGTATTTACCACCCGTCCTGACACCATTTTCGGCGTTACCTTTATGGTTCTGGCCCCGGAGCACCCACTGGTATCCGAACTGACCTCACCTGAGAAAAAGTCTGAGGTCGATGACTACACCATCCGCTCACGGAAGCGAACTGAGATAGAGAGGCTATCAACAGAGAAGGAAAAGGACGGGGTATTTACCGGTGCCTATGTGATAAATAGACTTAATGGCGAAAAGGTGCCCATCTGGATTGCTGACTACGTGCTCCTGAGCTACGGCACGGGGGCGGTAATGGGGGTGCCAGCCCATGATGAACGTGACTTCGCTTTTGCCAAGAAATACGACCTGCCCATCAGGGTAGTAATAGCCCCGGACGGATGGCAGGGGAAAGAGCTTAAGGAGGCATACACCGAGCCGGGCACCATGGTAAACTCAGGGCAGTTTGACGGGCTTCCCAGCCATCAGGGTATAGAGGCTGTCTCCGACTTCCTGAAAGAAAAAGGCCATGGAGGACGAACCATAACCTATAGACTCCGCGATTGGCTCATCTCCCGTCAGCGTTACTGGGGAGCACCGATACCCATAATCTACTGCCCCAACTGTGGCACCGTTCCGGTTCCAGAGGAAGACCTACCGGTATTATTACCCGAGAATGCCGAGTTCAGACCTACCGGCGAATCTCCATTAAAATACAATGAACAGTTTGTCAATACCACCTGCCCAAGGTGCTCCGCCCCAGCCAAGCGTGAGACTGACACCATGGATACCTTTATGTGCTCCTCGTGGTATTTTCTACGCTATACCGATCCCCGCTACGACGCTGCTCCCTTCGACCCCGACAAGGTAAAACACTGGCTACCCATAGACCTCTATACCGGTGGCGCTGAACACGCCGTCATGCACCTGCTCTATGCCCGTTTCTTCATCAAGGCGCTTCGGGATATCGGGCTGGTTGACTTTAATGAACCGTTTAGCCGCCTGTTTAACCAAGGGACTATCATTGCCGAGAAGCAGAAGATGAGCAAATCACGAGGCAACGTGATTACCCCCGATGAATACGTCTCCGAGCTAGGGGCTGATGCGGTGCGAGCCTATCTTATGTTTGTTGCTCCCTGGGAACAAGGCGGCGAGTGGAATGACAGCGGCATCAGTGGTATAAGCCGCTGGCTCAACCGAATGTGGAACATGGTACTGGAAGAATATCACAATAGACAAGACATTAGTTCCACCGACAAGGGAAAGGCAGAGAGAGAGTTATCTCGCATAACCCATCAGACAATCAAAAAGGTAACCGATGACCTGGAGAAGCTGCGACTCAACACCATGATAGCGGCGCTCATGGAGTTCACCAACTACCTGGCTAAGGTAAAGGAAACAGGCTTTATCACCCAGCCGGTATGGAAAGGAGTTATAGGCACCCTGCTCCTGCTTCTGACACCAACAGCCCCCCACCTGACAGAGGAATTGTGGCAGAAGACAGGACACAGCTACAGCATCCATAATCAGAACTGGCCCAAGTGGGACGAGACACTGACCAAGGATGATGAGATTACACTGGTGGTTCAGATCAACGGCAAACTACGTGACAGGGTTACCATTCCGGTGGCCATAACTGAAGATGAAGCCCGACAGCTAGTGCTGGAAAGACAACGGGTAAGGTCTCATCTGGAGGGTAAAAAGATTATCAACACAATATATGTCCCGGGGAGACTGGTAAACATAGTAGTGCGGTAAGGATAGATTGATGAGCAAGATGAAGACAGCTTTCATCGGTGGTGGGGTTATGGGGGAATCAATACTGTCAGCCATTCTAGAAAAAGGCTTGAGCACGCCACAGGCTATATTAATCAGTGATGTTAACCAAGCTCGCTGCCAATATCTCAAGCAGAAATACGGCGTTGCAGCGTTGAATGATAATCGCCTGACGATAGCCGATAGCAATACTGTAGTCCTTGCCATAAAACCCCAGAATTTGGTCGAGGTAATGGCCGAGCTTAATATCTACCTCAAACCGGGCCAACTGGTGCTATCCATAGTTGCTGGGGCAAGAATAGACACCCTGCGTCTCGGTCTAGGCCATAACCGAATTGTCCGGGCTATGCCTAACACGCCAGCCCAGATTGGTGAGGGTATAAGCATATGGACAGCCACTGCTGAGGTAACCAAGGAACAAAGAGGCTGGGTAGACTCTGTCCTTGGAGCCATGGGGCAAAAGGTTTACGTTGATGACGAGCAATATATTGACATGGCTACAGCAGTCAGCGGCAGTGGCCCGGCTTACTTCTTCCTCATGGCAGAGTCCCTACTTGAAGCCGCGGTGCACATAGGCCTTCCCCAAGATACAGCACAAAAACTGGTGTTGCAGACAATGCTGGGCTCAGCCCGGCTTATTCAGAGGTCAGGTAAGGCGCCTGCGGAATTACGAAGAATGGTCACCTCCCCCGGCGGCACTACTGCCGAGGCCCTGCTTCAGTTAGAAAAAGGGGGATTCCCCAACTTGATTATGCAAGCAGTGCAAGCTGCCTATGATAAAGCCAAACAACTGGGAAGTTAGACAACAATGTCACTTCTATTCAACGGGGCTTATATACTTGATTCAGGGTAGACTCTCCATTTGCTAATATATAGGCATGGCTATCACTGTGGTTGAAATCTAGCGACTTTAAGCCTATGCTGCGATTTTACCTCCATATGATTCCATTTTCTCCTTGCCCCTTGCTAGAACTGATAAGCGATTTTCTATTTTCCCGTGCCCACTTTACAATTTGTTGGCATGACAATTAAGCACTTTTGTGGACAGTTCATATAGCAAATTTATCAGTTGCCACTATATCACTATGCCCACCAAGATATTGGATATCAATAGTCTTCTTTAATAAAGGATAACCTTCCATGAAACGCCATGTAACTATATATTCTCCCTTTTTGAGAGGTATTGTAACCCCAAAATCATTGGGGAAATGAAAATTGGCTTCCGTTGCCATTATTGCTCCCATCATCCCCTTAACCGCATCTTTGAAAAAGTGCAATCCTCTCCCCTGGTCGCTAAAAGTTTTTACTCCATCGGGGTCTTCAACCACACAAATAATCTTATCGGATGCCATTTCCCCCCTATCAAATTCCAATTTCAAATCAATCGTATCCCCTCTCACATGATGGCTGGCACGATACTTGGGAAGACTTAATTTAGAAGGTTTAACAATATCAATACTTATTTCTGGTTCATCTGCTATATTTTTGCGTCTCTGTAGAAGTCTCCTTAACACTAGAACACCAACAATGATTGCTGCAAAAAGCGCAATAAGTAACCATCGGAGCCATAAAGGGAGGGGTAGCAATACAACTCCCCCAAATATAAGAAGACAACTAACGAAATATCCAGCGATTATGGCTAGGTGCGGTATCCTTTTCACTGTCTTCTCCAATATGAAAAAGATAAGAGCCACACCAATACCAATAAGGAAGAGAGCAATATCTTGCATACTCCTATTTTATCATTTATAGCATGATAAAATCTCAAAAGGACACTCGGACACAATCTGTCACTTTCCATTACTTCTGTCTTCTAATAACTAACCCTGCGTCAAGTATATAATCACGTATTCAACATTATCAAGATCATATGCGAGGTGCTCAGCCTAGCCATTATCCTCAGGGCTATCATGTCCTGGTTCTCACCAAACCCGACAAACGCACTGACTATCATCCTGCACCGAATCACCGAGCCGCTGCTGGCACCCCTGAATCGTATTATCCCCAGAATCGGCATGTTCGACCTCAGCCCGCTGGTAGCTATCCTCCTGCTTCAGCTAATTGCCAGTCTTCTACCATGATAATAAAGCAAGCTAGACCCCTGAATCTTCACAACCGCTTGCGATTTTGAATAAAAGTAATACAATTAAAATAACCGACCACTTACCACCCTAGGACGTCATGAGTATTAGAGATGTTGGCAATAACACAAGGAAAGGAGCAACTAGATGAAAGGCTGGCGGATTGTTGCCGTTATAATATTGTGCTCAGTTTTAACAGGTTGCCTAGCTTGCAGCTCCCTTGGCAATAATAACCAGGAAGGAACCGACTACCAACTAGTTAATGTAACCCGGGGTGATTTGACGGTCACTGTTGGTGGTAGTGGCAACATAGGAGTTGCCAACGAAGCGAGATTAACCTTCGGCAGTGGCGGTAAGGTAGATAAAATATATGTTAAAGAGGGCGATGAAGTCACTAAGGGTGATGTGCTAGCCAGGCTCGATACTACTGCCCTGGAGCTGGCTTTAACTCAGGCAAGGGTGGCAGTAACCACAGCTAACGTGACTCTGGAAACAGCCAGATATAACCTCAATCAAGCCCTTGAGCTATATACTTGGCCGGAGATTAAAACAGCCCTAGCCGATGTAGAAGATGCTGAAGCCTATGTAGATTATGCCGCCTGGAACCTGGATCAGGCAACAACGGCGGAAGAAGAGAACCAGTGGACAGCAACATTAGCCTATGCTCAGATAAGATTGGCTACGGCCAAGGCCAAGCTAGATGCTATAACAAGAAGCTACGACACCGACGAAGTGGTCATTAAGAAACAGGAGTTGGAGCTAGCCCAGCAGTCCCTGGAACAAGCTCAGCAGTCTTTAGACTACAGCCAGAAACAGCTTGACGAAGCGACTATCACTGCCCCGATTGATGGGTTGGTAGCCGGCGTATATGTTAAAGAAGGTGACATTACCCCATCCCCTACCATGACTGCCAAGACAATAGTCTACCTGATCGACCCCATCAGCATGGAGTTGAAGGCTGAGGTGGACGAGATAGATATACCACTAGTAGAGCTGGAGCAAAGGGCTGTTATTGAGGTAGACGCGCTGTCCTCCTTCCCACTTGAAGGCAAGGTTGCTTCTGTTTGTCCGGTGCCAACGAGCCAGACCGGCATAGTAGTATACGATGTTACCATCGATATTGATGTCCCCACAGATTCCGACCTTATGGTAGGCATGAGTGCCACCGTTGATATCATCACTGCCGAACAGAAGGATGTGTTGCTAGTGCCCAACAGGGCTATCAAGCAGGATAGCCAAGGTAATCCGATAGCTGAGGTTATGGCTAACGGGGAGATTCAGCAGAGATCGGTGGTTACCGGCATCAGCGACGGCTTCCAGACCGAGATTGTAGATGGACTTCAAGAAGGAGAAAGCGTGGTTGTAAGGCAGACCAAGTCACAATCTTCCGGGCTTGGATTATTCTAAAATGAACGGTATGATTGAGCTGGAAAATATTACCAAGGTCTATCGCACAGGGAAGGTAGAAGTCCCTGCCTTAAAAGGAATATCCCTGTCTATCGGCAAAGGGGAGTCGATTGCAATTATCGGAGCTTCGGGCTCAGGCAAGTCCACCCTGATGAATATTATCGGTTGTCTGGATAAACCCACCTCAGGCAGATACATATTCAACGGGACTGATATAAGCCAGCTCAGTGATAATCAGCTGGCCGAGATGAGAAACAAAGAACTGGGTTTTGTTTTTCAGGAGTATAATCTCCTGTCCCGTGCCAACGCCATAGCCAATGTAGAGCTGCCGCTTATCTATAGCGGTAGCCGTGACAAGCAGAGGCTGGCTGTGGAGGCACTGGAGCGAGTTGGACTGGCCGGCAGAGCCAAACATAAACCCACCGAGCTGTCAGGCGGTGAGCAGCAACGAGTAGCTATAGCCAGGGCCTTGGTCAACAACCCCACCCTCATCCTAGCCGATGAGCCCACCGGCAATCTCGATAGTCACTCCACTGCCGAGATTATCTCTATTTTCAAGAAACTTAACCATGATGGCATCACCATAATTCTGGTTACTCATGAATCAGATGTTGCCGCTCAAGCTCAGCGCACCATCCAACTTCGTGACGGGGAGATTATCAGCCAGTGAAGCTCGCCGAGTCTTTTGCTATCGCCCTAGGGTCCCTATCCGCCAACAAGCTACGCTCCTCGCTAACTATGCTGGGCATAATAATCGGCGTTGGAGCCGTTATCGCCTTGATGTCAGTAGGCAGGGGGGTCCAGGAAGCGGTCACCTCTACCTTGGAGCAAATAGGCTCCAATACAATCTTCATAATACCCTATAACCCCGATGCCCCGGGACTAGCCGGACTATCAACTATGGGGACGGAACCCACTCTTACCATGGATGATGCTGAGGCTTTAGTCGATATTCCTTCGGTAGCAGCTGTAGCCCCTGCATCTGAGAACTATGCAGAGATAACAGCCAACGGCGAAAGCGTAGCTACGATAGTTGCCGGCATCACCCCTGCATACCAAGAGATACTATACTACCCCATAGCCTCAGGGCAATTTATCTCTGACCGAAATGTAGCCTCAAGAGATATGGTAGTGGTGTTAGGGAGTGAAGTAGCCGAGAATCTGTTCGGTTCCAGCGACCCGATAAGGCAAAAGGTTAAAATCGAGGGAAAGCGCCTTACTGTTACCGGCGTACTGGAACCAAAGGGTGGGCAGATGATGGGAATCAGCATGGATAATATCGTCTTATTACCAATAACCACCTCTCAATCCAAGCTATTTACCCAGCGCACCACCACCGGCCAAGACGCAGTTCAATCAATCTCGATTAAGGTTGCAAGCTCTGAAGCAATAGATGAGGTAACAGCACAAGCCGAAACCATCTTGAGGAAAAACCATCGGCTATCAGAGAGTGAAGATAGGGATTTTGCCATTGTTAGTCAGGAATCAATAGTAGGGGTATTAAGCCAGGTAACCGGAATATTTACCCTATTTCTGGGAGCCATCGCCGGCATATCCTTACTGGTCGGCGGTATAGGCATTATGAATATCATGCTGGTTTCAGTCACCGAGCGCACCAGAGAGATAGGTATCCGAAAAGCAGTGGGAGCCAAACAGCGGGATATCTTACTTCAGTTCCTGCTAGAAGCAGCGATGCTCAGCCTCATCGGAGGTATTATAGGCATAATTGGCGGTTGGTTTAGCTCAAGCCTAGTTTCTCAGATAAATGTTGACGGTCAGGTAATTCAATCTGTAGTGTCATTAGACATCGTCATTCTGGCTATATCGGTATCAGTTATTATCGGGCTTGTCTCCGGTATCTACCCGGCATTGAGAGCCGCCAAGCTAAATCCCATTGACGCTTTGCACTACGGTTGATAGAATTAATTAAATAAAGATGAACTGGCTTGATGTAGTTATTATACTAGCTTTAGTTGCTGCTATCCTTCTTGGTTTAAGAACCGGGATTATAAAAGCTATTCTATCCTTGGGCGGGCTAATAATCGGTGTAATCCTAGCCAGGCGGTACTATGAAACTCTATCTCACAGCCTCACATTCATTACTAACGAAAATGCAGCTAAAATCGCCGCCTTCGCCATCATACTGATAGGAGTATTGCTAATTGCCAGCCTGCTCACCCTGTTATTAAAATGGATTGCCTCGGTAACAATGCTGGGTTGGATAAACCGGGCCGGTGGTGCCATCTTTGGGCTAGCACTAGGAACCATATTCTGCAGTGCCCTGTTAGCTATCTGGGCAAAATATGTGGGTGTGGAAGGAGCCATCGACAATTCAGTATTAGCCACTCTGTTACTAAACCATTTCCCTATGGTGTTGGCTCTACTTCCCGAAGAGCTGTAGTACGCTCCTTCTTTCAGTAGCAGGCTGTTGCCATTCTCAGGTGGCGATATGGCAATCCTGCTATCCTTCGGATGAAGAAAGGAGCCCCGTTAAAAAGTTCGAGGAAAGGCTCCTTTCAATACCCTGTCTAGGTAACAGTCGGGGCTTCACCAGGGTGTAATTCACGCCACTTGTCAAGCAACTGCTGCCGACTTTCCACATGGGCCGGGTCAGCCACACAGGCATCCACGGGACAAATTTCAACACACTTAGGCGCGTCGAAATTACCGACACACTCAGTGCACTTATCAGGGTCAATCACATAGATTGTTTCCCCCTCAGAGATTGCTTGATTTTGGCACTCTGGCTCGCAGGCTCCGCAACTAATACATTCGTCAGTAATTTTATATGCCATTCAATCTACCTCCGACTTTCCTCCTTAAATAAATTAAACCTTCCTGAGGTATAGCACTCCTCATTCCTGAATAACCTCTACATTTTGCTATGAACCTTCCTCCTTAAAACTGTAGCCACGTGTTCAGGTACCAGGTCTTCAATATTACCGCCCAAGCTAGCTACCTCCTTGAGCAGGCTAGAGCTAAGGAACTGGTATTCCAGATTCGCCATCAAACAAACCACCTCTAACTCAGGGAATAACTTCTTGTTCATCAGTGCCATATCAAATTCCCTCTCAAAATCAGCCCCTACTCTCAGACCCCGCACCACCGCTCGCGCTCCCAGCTTCTTGGCGAAATCAACAGTAAGCCCCCTAAAAGATTCTACATCAACGTTGGGTAATTCAGCCACCGCATGTCTTATTAAATCCACTCTCTCTTCCGTCGTGAACAGAAGTTGCTTAGCCGGGGTATCATATGCCCCAACGACTACCTTCTCAAAAAGCTTGGCGGCTCTAGTGGCAATATCAAGGTGCCCATTGGTTATCGGATCAAAACTACCCGGGTAGATGGCAATGGTCATCTCTCACGCTCCTTCTGATATACTGCGATGCAACTATCACCATGACGATATTCCTTAACAAGAGCCAGCGGGGCATAGGTTAAATTCAGGGTAAGGTGAGGGGAGTGTGTCACCACTACAACCGTATCTGATCCAACCAGCTTAGAGGTTGCCAGTTGTGTCACCAGACTGCCTATAGATGAATCCGAATAGGGAGGATCCATTAGTATAATACCGTACTCCTTATCAAGAAAAGAGAGAGCCTTAACCACACTGCAGCAATAAACGTGAGACTGCCCTCCAAGTTTCGCCTTTTCTAAGTTCTGCCTAATTATACCACAACATCGCGGCTCACGCTCAACAAAGTCAACCCAGTCGGCACCGCGGCTCAAAGCCTCAATCCCTAAAGCCCCACTCCCAGCAAACAAATCAAGCACCCAGGACCAATCACCTGCCATAGTTTCCAGAATAGAGAAAATCGCTCCTCGCACCAAATCCGTCGCCGGCCGGGTGGTAGTTCCCTTCGGTACCTTAAGTCGGTGTCCTTTAGCTTTTCCAGTAATAACTCGCACAATATTGATGATAGCTAGTTTTAACGGATATTGTCAATTTCTCGGCTAAACCCGCTACACAGTTCTCGGGGCTAGCTCACCAGGCTCAGCCATAGTGGGTTTGCCCCTCCACTGGGCTTCGGTCAAACCCAACCGTCCAAAAATCCCGTCCACATAGCGCAGATAGTACTGCTCGTCAAAAAGCGACTCAATCTCCGAGTCGGACATAGTGGCGGTAACCTCAGGGTCAGACTTTAACAGACCGAGGAAGTTCCTCTTCCCTTTCCACACCTTCATAGCATTCCGCTGCACCATCTCATAAGCCTTTTGCCGAGAAAACCCCTTGTCTATAAGAGCCAGCATTACCCTCTGAGAGAAGACTAAGCCCCTGGTAAGCTCCATATTCTGTTTCATCCTCTGCGGATAGACCAGTAAACCCTCCATTACAGAGGTAAAAAGGGCAAGACAGTAATCCAATACAAGACAGGAGTCAGGCAGGGTAATACGCTCGGTAGAAGAGTGGCTAATGTCACGCTCATGCCACAGGGCAATATTCTCCATTGAGGTTAAAGCATAGCCCCTTACCAACCGGGCTAAACCGCAGATTCTCTCGCAGAGCTCGGGGTTCCGTTTATGAGGCATAGCCGAGGAACCAGTCTGACCTGCCCCGAAGGGTTCTTCTACCTCTCGCACTTCGGTTCGTTGTAGACTCCTGATTTCGGTAGCAAATTTCTCCAGGGAACTAGAGATTATAGCCAGGGTAGTAACAAATTGAGCATGACGGTCACGCTGTAAAACCTGGCTCGATACTGGTGCTGGTGTAAGCCCTAACTTGGCACAAGCCTTCTCTTCAATCCCGGGGGATAAAGTAGCATAGGTGCCCACCGCTCCAGAAATCTTGCCTACAGCGATGGCCTTTTTAGCCTCAGCAAGCCTTTGCTTATTGCGCTTCATTTCCTCTACCCACAGTGCCAGCTTCAAACCAAAGGAAACAGGTTCGGCATGAACACCATGGGTACGGCCGATCATAACCGTGAACTTATGCTCTATTGCCTTTCCTGCCAATACGGAAATGAGCTCCATTATGTCCTGGCTCAATATCTCCGTTGCCTCAACCAACTGCAAGCTAAGAGCAGTATCTATCACATCAGAAGAGGTAAGCCCAAGATGAATGAAGCGTGACTCTTCACCCAAGCTCTCCGACACCGAACCAAGGAAGGCAGTCACATCGTGATGAGTTTCTTTAAGAATCTCCTCCATCCGCTTAATATTAACCCGGGCTAGTTTTATCTTAGGCACAGCCTCCCTGGGAATAGTACCCAACTCAGCCCATGCCTCACAGGCAGCAATCTCCACATCAAGCCACTTGTCAAACTTATTTTCATCCGTCCAGACCTTTTTCATACGCGGTCTGGAATACCTTTCAATCATTAGCTGTCTCCCTGTAACTCAGCCCTATATTTCTCACAGGCATCTCGTATTTTATCATATTTTATACCCAGAATCTCGGCAGCCAGATAGGCAGCATTCTTAGCCCCGCTGCTCCCTATAGCAACACTAGCTACAGGGATTCCGGCTGGCATCTGAACTATGGAGTATAGGGCGTCAACACCCCTCAATTCACTAGAGGCTAGAGGCACGCCTATAACTGGTAAAGTGGTCCAACTGGCAAGAACCCCAGGCAAATGAGCCGCCCCTCCGGCGGCAGCAATTATGACCTCAACCCCCCGATTACGGGCAGCCAATCCATACTGCCGAGCCTTCTCCGGGGTGCGGTGAGCCGATATTACCGAAACCTCATAGCTAACACCAAGCTCATCTAACACCTCCAGTGTTGGCTTGAGTGCCTCGGTATCCGACTTTGAACCCATGACTACAGCTACTAACGGCATTTATCTACCTCGCTCCTTTACTTCAGCAATGTCCTTGCGATAGTGGTAACCCTCAAAACGAATTCGTGAGATATTAGCATAAACCCTTTCTCTGGCCCCGGCAACAGTCTCAGCCGTGGCGACTACAGTAAGCACCCGCCCCCCACTGGTCAATACCTGCCCTACCTCTCCCACTCTGGTTCCAGCATGGAACACCAGAATATCTTCATCCAGATCAGCCAGCCCGGTAACCGGAAAACCCGTCTTGTAACTGCCAGGGTATCCGCCCGATGCCATCACCACACCAACACAGGCATCACTACTCCATTCCACATTCATGCGGTCAAGGTTACCATTCATAACCGCTAGCAGAATATCCACCAGATCAGTTCTAAGCAGGGGGAGAACAACCTGAGTCTCGGGATCACCAAACCGGGCATTAAA
>DAOUMH010000045.1:0-39734 GCA_034411815.1 Dehalococcoidales bacterium
TGTCATGCTTTCGCCCATTGCACAATATTCCTTGCTGCTGCCTCCCGTAGGAGTCTGGGCCGTATCTCAATCCCAGTGTGGCTGACCATCCTCTCAAACCAGCTACCGATCATCGCCTTGGTAAGCCGTTACCCCACCAACTAGCTAATCGGACGCAAGCCCATCCTCAAGCACCCGAAGGCTTTAATGACAGGGCTTCACCCCTGCCATCACATAAAGTATTAGCTCCGATTTCTCAGAGTTATCCTCTACTTAAGGGTAGATTACTTACGCGTTACTCACCCGTTCGCCACTCTCCTGACGCTCCAAGCAAGCTTGGAATGTCAGTACCGTTCGACTTGCATGCATAAAGCACGCCGCCAGCGTTTATCCTGAGCCGGGATCAAACTCTCTAAAAAAATTAACTTCGTTTGAACCTTCCTTCCGCTATCCAGTTGTTAAGGTACTAGAGGTCTCAAATACAGACAAATAATAGCACGCCCGCCACGCCATGTCAAGTGCTTACCCCTACCATCTGCCCCATACCACCCCGCCCCCAGCAACAATAATTGTGAGTCAATCCGCTACCTTTACAAAGCTGACACCGAGGGTTAAAATAGGTATGATTAAGGGCAGTTAGCTCAGTTGGTTAGAGCACACGGTTCACATCCGTGAGGTCGAAGGTTCGAGTCCTTTACTGCCCACCATGTTATAGGTTCTAATTACTCACCCCAGCAGCATCAGGGACAGCCAGAGAGTAGAAGCCAATGGGATATAAAGAGCATAAACACAAAGCACCCAAGAGTGTAAGCTGCGCCATCCTCACCATCTCCGACAGCCGAACAGAGCAGGATGACGGGTCAGGCAAGCTAGCTAGGCAAAAGCTCAGCGAGGCTAGCCACCGCATAACACAGTATTGTATCCTTAAAAACGATAAGGACTCTATCAAGGAGAAGGTATCCGCCCTCCTGAGAGAGGACGAGCCTCAGGTTATCATTACCATTGGTGGCACAGGGGTAAGCCGCAATGATACCACCGTAGAGGCAATAAACCCCATCCTGGATAAGAAGCTGGACGGTTTTGGAGAGCTTTTCCGCTCCCTGACCTATCAGGAGATAGGCACCGGTAGCATTATGAGTAGAGCCATCGCCGGGGTAGCCCGGGGTAAGGTCATCATCTGTCTCCCCGGTTCTCCTGACGCACTGAATCTGGCAATGGACAAGATAATTTTGCACGAACTCGGGCACCTAGTCATGGAGGCAACAAAGTGAAACCCCTTGGAACTCTCCTCCCCTTTGAGGAAGCGAAGGAGATTGTCAACGCAAACATAAAGCCCGTTACCAGGACGGAGATAATTAATATTGATGACTCTGCAGGGAGAACCCTAGCTGAAGAGGTTATCGCCACCACAAACACACCCCCCTTTGATAGAGCCTCTATGGACGGCTATGCGGTTAAAGCCAGAGATACCTCCAATGCCAGCCAGTTAAACCCCAGGTTTCTCAACCTAACCGGCGAACTGCATGCCGGGGCAACACACCGAATGAAGGTTAACAACGGAGAGTGCATTCAGATTGCTACCGGGGCAATGATGCCCGACGGCGGGGATGCGGTAGTTATATTTGAAGACACCGAAGAGGAAGACAAAAGGATAAAGGTCTTCAATTCGGTCTCTCCAAAGGCCAATGTGACTCAAAAGGGAGCCGATATCAAAGAAGGCGAGTTCATTCTAAGGAGCGGCTCTATCCTGAACCCGGGGAGGATTGGGCTACTCGCCTCTCAGGGTATAAGTCAAATCAGAGTCTATGAAAAACCGAGAGTGGCTATAATCCCTACGGGAGAAGAGATATGCGAGGTTGGCAAAAAGCTAAGCCAAGGACAGGTCTACAATATTAACTCCCACACTATCTCCTCGGTAGTACAGGCAAATGGCGGCACTCCCATAAGGCTTGGAATCACCGGTGATGACATCGCGAAGCTCAAATCAGCAATTACCGAAGCCCTCAACAACGACCTTGTAATTATCTCAGGAGGCTCCTCGGTAGGCAGGCGGGACCTGCTAACCGACGCCCTCCAGAACTGGGGGAAGATTCTATTCCACGGCGTGCGAATCAAACCCGGAAAACCTATCCTCTTTGGCAAGATAGACGGTAAGCCAGTCTTTGGCATACCGGGTTTTGCTACCTCCTGCCTGGTTACCACCCATCTTTTTGTTGCTCCGGCAATAAGAAAAATGGCCCACCTGCCCCCCAAGAAGGAGGGAGTGGTAGAAGCCAGGCTCAGCCAGGGAATTTCAAGGAACCCTGGCCGAAGGCAGTTCTTCACTGTCAGGCTGGAGGGAGACAGTGCTATCCCCGTATATAAGGAATCGGGAGCCATAACCAGCATGAGTCAGGCTGATGGCTACATTGAGATAGCTGACAACGTTGCTCGGCTGGAGAAGGACAAACCGGTTACGGTAAGGCTATTCTAGGCTATCCTGTCTGCTGATCCTTGCCTCTGATAAACCCCACTCTTACCACCCCTCTTACTTTCCAGGTATATTCCAGTGATGGTCATCGTTTTGTCTGCAGACTTGCACATGTCGTAGATAGTCAAGGCACTGACCGAGGTGGCAACCAGAGCCTCCATCTCCACCCCCGTCTTGCCCGTGCTCCTCACCCTGGCCGTGATTTCAATAGAGTCATCCCCAACCAGGTCAAATTCCACGGCGACGTGGCTAATCAATATCGGATGGCACAGAGGTATCAGGTTAGAAGTCTGCTTGGCCGCCATTATACCGGCAACCCTGGCTACAGACAGAACATCCCCCTTTTCAAAACCCCCAGCCCTGACAAGCTCCAGGGTGGCTGGTTTCATTATCACCCTGCCCTTGGCTACAGCCTCACGCTCTGTAACCGCCTTCCGGCCTATGTCAACCATCCGGGCTTCACCCTCCGAGCCTATATGAGTTAACCTAGTTCCCATTTCCTTCCCACGCCTCCTCACTTTCGGGTTTCTTATACAAACGGACTAACCCCCGATTTGACACATCGGACGCTTTACCGAGGCAAACCCCTCCCTCAATAGATACTGCTCCGGCTTAATAGCCACTGCCTGCCGGATAAGGCGCTTCAGCTCATCGACACCAGCTCCATTACGTAGGGTCTCCTTTAAGTTAACCTCATTACTGGCTAAAAGGCAAGGCTGCAATTGCCCACCGGGGACAATACGCAGGCGGTTGCAGCTACGGCAAAACGGCTCGGTTATCGGGCTGATGAAACCCACGGTACCATCAGCACCGGGCAAGCGATAGTACCTAGCAGGACCATTGCCTGCTCTGACAGCACCAGGCTCCAGTTCTCCCAGAGATTGCACGCGCTCCCGGATTTCCCGTGCAGATACAATCCCAAGACATTCGGTCTCCGGTTCCCTGAAAGGCATAAGCTCTATAAACCGCACATGCCACCCCTGATCAATGCTCATCCTCGCAAAATCTACAACCTCATCGTCATTTATGCCCCGTAGAACCACCATATTTATCTTAAGTGGTAGCAACCCAGCGCTATGAGCCGCCCTGATACCGTCGAGCACCTCTTCCAGCTTATCCACGCCGGTAATGCGCTTGAATCTAGCCCTCTTGAGCGTATCCAGGCTCACATTAACCCGTTTTAGACCGGCCTCTTTAAGCTCAACAGCGTATCTACTCAACAGGGTGCCATTGGTGGTAAGGGAGAGATCGTCAACACCCTCTATCTGGGAAAGCATCCTAACCAGTTTACTCAGGTCAGGTCTCACCAGAGGCTCGCCGCCGGTGAGACGAACCTTGTTAATACCCATACCAGCAGCTACCTGAACCACCCTATATATTTCCTCATAGCGGAGGATATCTTCGTGAGACAGATGGGATACCGAGCCTGCCAAGCAATAGATGCAGTTTAAATTACAACGGTCGGTAACAGAGACCCGCAGGTAGTTAATCCGGCGCTGAAAGGCATCAATAAGACCATCTTTATCTGTTAACTCTAAACTCACTCGCAACTCCTCCTAGACATGGTTAGAAGCCTTACGCCTTCCACCTGGGTAAAAATAGCACCCTCACTGATAGAGCGAATCACCTTCTCAGGCTCAATCACCTTCACCCCACCAATCACATCCACGCCGTAATCAAATAAAACAGGAGATAAGGGGCTGGTGGGCCCTATAAGGGCAGTAAAACTAGGCCTGCTCAACTCCAGCAATCTTTCTATAGTATGATTTATGAAAGCGGTTCCGGTAATGCCAACCACATCGGCCTTAGGCAATATCTCCTCAGCAGCTTCCGGTGGTAGCTCGCCCTCACCGGGTCTCTGCTCTATAACCCAGAGTTTTCTGGCTACGTCTTGCAGCCTCGGAATCCACGGGAAATGACCTACTACGGCAATATCCCTGTTCCTTCCTTCCCGTAACAGGATATCAAAGGCATTTTCCTCAACGAGGTTAGCCTCATCTATATCTATCAACGAGTTGATGGCTGCCATGCCAATAGATGCTTCCAGCAGATTGTCCGACCCGGCATATTCTGCCAGCCCCAGGGCTGACCTGCCAGCCAAACTCCCCACCCCTCTCACCATACCATGATACGGATGTCCTTCCCTGAGAGTGGAAGCCATGCCGCAATTCCTGCTCACCACTACGGTCCAAAAGGCACAGGTGCGTACCTCATGCACCACGCTGTCTTTACCCAGACTGAAAATTAGATGGTCAAGGATCCCCATTTCTACATACGGCAGTGGCACCGCCACTTCCTCCTACCAACACTACCCACTGTGCCAGGCACTAAAAAGCACCTCCGAAAGGAGGTGCTCTAAAACAGGCAACTAGAATGCCTGCCAGCAAGCTCTCCTTTCCAAACACGGGAGGCGTAAGCGTTTCCTCTCACACCCTATCGGTTGCTCCCCACAGGCAAAATGCTCATGAGCAGCAACTCGGAGGCTTCACTATCCAGCTCTATAAGGGCTCTTCAGCACCCTACAGGCAAATCAAATATACCCTATTGACCATTCTCAAGTCAACGGAGGGCAGTGTATCGGAAAAGGTCTCCGGCAATACTCCCTTAACGCCCTGTCCTCTGTCATCCCCGGCTTCTTTCCCCAAGCTCAATACCAACCGGGCAATGGTCGGAGCCCATTACCCCGGTCATTATAAATGCCCTGGCTAAAGAGCTCAGCAGGTCCTCACTCACAAAAATATAGTCGAGTCTCCAGCCTACGTTTCTTGCTCTGGCTCCCGTCCTTAAATCCCACCATGTATATTGGTTGGGTTCTTCGCTGAAGTAACGAAATGTATCAACATAGCCACAAGCCACCAAGCCGTCCAGCCAGGCCCGCTCAACAGGTAAAAAGCCCGAGGTGTTCTCATTCCTCTTAGGGTCAGCCAAGTCTATCTCTTTATGAGCGGTATTAAAATCACCACAGATGATGACCCTGCCATCCTCAGCCTTAATCCGTTCGATAAACTCAAGAGTGCGATCATAAAAGCCCAGCTTATACTTCAGCCGAGTGTCATCTCTCTTGCCATTGGGAAAGTATACATTCAGCAGAGTAAATTCGGAATACTTGGTGATTATAATCCTTCCCTCAGCATCAAACCCTTCAACGCCAAGGTCATACCGCACGGCAAGTGGCTCGCCTATGGTAAAGGTAGCCACCCCGCTATAACCCTTCCTTTCAGGATGATTCCAGTATGCATAATAGCCTTGCAGTTGCTGAAAATCCTGGTTAAGCTGGTCAGGGGATGCCTTCGTTTCCTGGATGCAGAGAACATCGGGAAGCTCGGTATACAACCACTGTAAGAAGCCTTTTCGCTCAACGGCCCTAATGCCGTTGACATTCCAAGATAATATCCTCACCGCTCTAACCTCCTGCCTCCTTGCCAATACCAAGCCCGGGCGAGGTAACCCGGAGACCCCTGCTATTCCAGAAGCTCCAAACCCCTGACCACATCATCAAGATCCGCAAATGGCGTGCAGTCAAGATTGGCCTCTTTACAGCAGGCTAATAGCTCATCCCTGGCGAAAACGTGATGGGCCTGCTTAGCCGGTGGGGCATCAGACAACCCATTCCCGACATATATGATACGGTAACCCATCCCCTCAAACAAGCTAGAATATGCTTCCTTAAAATTGCTCTCTAGCTGAGCTCCATCCGGCCCAATATATCTAACCTCAATGCCCCCGGGGGTAAAGTGGGTCTGAGCAGCAAATACCTCAATACCCTCCACACCAAGCTCATTCAAAATGGCATCTATGTAGAAATCCAGGCCATTGCTTACAATGGCAAACCGAAAACCGTTCCGGTGGCAATAGGCCAGTAAATTGTCAAACCCGGCCCGTATTTTGAACCGGCGCCGGATAAACTCAACCAAGGTTTGCCTGTCTTCCCTAACCATAGCAAAAGCCTTGGTATTGAAATGACCGACAGATATCCTGCCTTCCCTGTAGTCCTCTAGCAATCGTCTCCAGTCACCGTCAGCAAAAACATCCAGTAACAGGAAGGCCTGGTCCTCCTGAGTGATTGTGCCATCGAAATCACACTGAACTACTGTTTTCATCATCTGTAACTCCTGCTGGTCGGGCTAAATGCTAGAGGCACCGGGGTCTTTATAAAGCCGACAGAATTCAGGATTCAATCTTATGCAGCTTGTCACGGCTCTCTATATGGTCAATATACAGGGTGCCGCCGAGGTGGTCAATCTCATGCTCCAGAGCCTCAGCCATCAGACCGGTGCCCCTAATCCTAATCGCCTTACCCTGGCGATCCTGCCCTTTAACAGTGACCGAAGCCGACCGCTTTATCTCACCAAAATAACCGGGGATACTCAGACAACCCTCTTTTACTACCTGCTCGCCGGAACGTTTGACTATCTCTGGGTTGATGATAGCGACAGGCTTCTCCTCCGGCATCTGGATCACTATAACCCGCAGGGACACCCCCACTTGGGGAGCAGCCAAGCCCACTCCACTTGCCTGCTGCATGGTCTCCACCATGTCATCGATAAGCCGCTGAACCGAGCCATCAATACGGGATACCCTCTTGGCCTTTTGCCTCAGCACAGGATTATCGGGAAGGGAATAAACCGGTAAAACTGCCATATCACACCCCCGCCTCTGTTATTAAGGCTGCATCCCCTTTGCCTTGAGGTGTTCAATCCTAGCCAAAATGCCATCCACTCTCCGGGATAATCCCCTCACCTCTTCCCTCAAGGTTCCCACCGAGGGAGCTACCCCCGAGCTGGTAGCAAGAGCAGGCTGAAGGCTGTAACCATAGGTCGGCACCTTCACTCCAATAATCTCGCTTATTCTATAACCCAACCCGGGATTCTGCCTGCAACCGAAGGGTGAAGCACTCCCCTCAACCACTGCCCTAGCAAACGGCCCACAGCCTCCAAAGCCACACAGACCACAATTTAACCCAGGTAAAGCCTGATAGACCTGTTTTATCCTCTCCTTATTGCTCTCCACTAGTCCTCAACGAATGCCAATTCTAATTACACCAGAATTATAGCATCCTGCCAGCAATATTTCTATTAATGGCTATGAAACCCTCCGCTACTCCGTTAAGTGCTCCGCCCGGCCAGGTATTCATTGGTCTAACACCAATCCCGTGTTAGAATAAGAGCAGCCCCTGGAAGGCAAGGAAATGGGAAAGATACTCATCGGCACCTGCTCCTGGACTGACCCGACACTCATAGGCTGCGGCCGTTTCTATCCCGACTGGGCCAAGTCAGCCCAGATGAGACTTGAGTACTATTCAAGCCAGTTCGAGCTCGTGGAGGTAGACAGTAGCTATTACTCCATACCTGATGAGAAGACCGGCAGGCTGTGGGCAGAGCGTACACCCGGCAATTTCACCTTCGATGTCAAAGCCTTCAGGCTCTTCACCCAACACCCGACACCGCTGACCTCGCTGCTGGCTGACCTGAGAAATGCCCTGCCTGCTGAGCTGAGAAGGAAAGACAATATCTACCAAAGAGAGGTGCCAGATGAGCTGAACAGGGAGCTCTGGCAGAGATTCGAGCAAGCCCTCCTGCCGCTGGACAGCATGGGCAAGCTCGGCGTCGTGCTTTTTCAGTTTCCACCCTGGTTCTCCCCCGGCCCCGCACAGTATGACTACATCCTGGAGTGCAAGCAGAGGATACCACAATACCGCCTAGCGATAGAGTTCAGGAACAATGCCTGGTTGGATGAAAGGAACAGGAAACAGAGCCTTGACTTCCTCAAGATAAACGACCTACCGCTCGTGTGCGTTGACGAGCCACAGGGCTTCAAGTCAAGTGTACCTTCCATTGCTGAAGCCACCTCAGACATAAGCCTGGTGAGATTTCACGGCAGAAATCAAGGGATGTGGGAGAGAAAGGGAATCACACCGGCAGAGCGTTTCAACTATCTCTACACCGATGAAGAATTACAGGAATGGGTTCCCCGCATCAGGAGACTAACCAACGAAACCCGGCAGTTGCACATACTATTTAATAACTGCCGTGACGATAAAGCAGTGGTCAACGCCCAGCAGATTAGACTCCTGCTAGACTAGGTCATTAACTCAAACACCCTGCCCTCTGCTATAATAAGGTAATGGAAAGACCGCTTTTGGTGCTGTTTGATGGCAATGCTCTGGTGCACCGTGCCTTCAACGCCCTACCACCACTTACGGTAAGGAAAACAGGAGAAGTGGTCGGTGCCGTCTATGGCTTCGCCCTTATACTGCTGAAGACAATAAACGAACTGAAACCCACCCACTATGCCATTGCCTTTGATAAGAAAGCCCCCACCTTCAGACACCAGATGTTCAGCCAGTATAAGGCACAGCGCCCACCGACCCCCGATGAACTGATTGACCAGCTAGGCAGGGTAAGGCAACTGGTTGAAGCCTTCCACATCCCCACCTTTGAGCTTGACGACTATGAGGCAGACGATATTCTAGGCACCCTCAGCCACCAAGCCAGCCAGCAGGATATTGACACCATCATTGTTACCGGCGATGCCGATACCATGCAACTGGTATCGCCCAGGGTAAAGGTACTCACCCCGAGGCGAACCTTCGGCGATACCACGCTATATGATGAAGCCGCCGTAAGCCAGAAATACGGTGTTGAGCCAGTACAGATTGCCGACTTCAAAGGGCTGGTGGGTGACAAATCGGATAACATCCCCGGTGTTCCCAACATAGGTCCGGTCACCGCAGCTAAGCTCCTCAGCCAGTTCGGCTCCGTAGAACAAATCTATACCCACATAGACGAGGTAAAGCCGCCCAAGCTCCAGGCTCAACTAAGACAAAACGAAGCCATTGCCCGCCAGAGCAAGGAACTGGCTACCATCGTTACCCAGACACCAATTACCCTCAACCTGGATGACTGTCAGGTCAGCCACTATGACCGACATAAGGTAACCGAGCTTCTCCGCGAGCTAGAGTTTTCCAGTCTGCTACCCAAACTTCCCCAGGCAGAAGAAGCACCCGAAACCACCGCTCAGCTTAAAACCGAGTCAACTCCCCAGCAAGACTATCACATTATAACCACCATCCCGGCCCTGGATGAACTCATAAACCACCTGTCGGCGGCCAAGTCCTTCGCCTTCGACACGGAGACGACAAGCCTAAACGCCATATCGGCTCAGATGGTAGGTATATCACTCTCACCGGCTCCGGGTGAGGCCTACTACATACCTGTCGGTCATGTCGGCTGGGGACAGGTGGAACAACTACCCCCGGAGGAAGTCATTGACCGGCTCAAGCCCCCACTGGAGAATCCCACCCTGGCCAAGTTTGCCCATAACGGCAAGTATGATATGACAGTGCTGGCCGAGTATGGAGTAACCGTCAGCAACCTGACATGTGATACCATGGTTGCCGCCCACCTGCTGGGCGAGAAGTCCCTGGGTCTGAAAACCCTTGCCTTCAGCAAGCTGGGTGTTGAGATGACACCTATCGCCGACCTTATCGGCTCAGGAGCCAAGCAAATTTCCATGTCACAGGTAGAAGTAAAACAGGCTGCCGACTACTCCTGTGCCGATGCCGACATAACCGGACGACTGACCGAACTATTAAGAGCAGAGCTATACCATCAGGGGCTGTGGCAGCTATTCTCCCATGTGGAGATGCCACTGGTGCCGGTGCTCACCCGTATGGAAAGGAACGGTATAGCCCTGGATGCAGAACTGCTGAGACAGATGTCTCACCGCCTCAGCGAACAGCTACTCAAACTGGAGGCGGAGGTGTATAACAATGCTGGCCACCGCTTCAATATAAATTCGCCCCAGCAACTGGGCTCTGTCCTCTCCCAGGAACTAAGGCTACCCCTGCCCCGCAGAGCCAAGGGTAACTACTCTACCGAAGCCTCGGTGCTGGAAGAACTTCGGGGTACCCACCCCATAATAGGGCTCGTTTTAGACTACCGCCAGCTAGCCAAGCTCAAGTCAACCTATATTGACGCTCTGCCCCGCCTGATAAACCCCAAAACAGGGCGGGTACACACCAGCTTCAACCAAACAAGGACAGCCACCGGTCGGCTCTCCTCAAGCGAGCCGAACCTACAAAATATCCCCGCCCGCGGTGAGCAAGGAAAGGAGGTCAGACAGGCGTTCATAGCCCCACCCGGCTCCTACCTCATGGCTGGAGACTACTCACAGATTGACCTCCGCTCGCTTGCCCACCTGTCTCAGGATAACAATCTCATCCAAGCCTTCCGCCAGGACGAGGATATCCACACCGCCACCGCTGCCCAGCTCTTCAGTGTAGACACCTCACAGACAACCCCAGACATGCGACGGCTGGCTAAAACGGTAAATTTCGGCATAATCTACGGCATGAGCGACTACGGGCTGGAGCAGGCAACGGAGCTTTCACGTAAGGAGGCAGCTCAGTTTATCGCCTCATACTTTGAAAAATACCCCGGGGTAAAGCAATACCTTGAGTCTACCAAGGAGCAGGCAAGGAAGACCGGCTATGTTCAAACACTACTGGGCAGAAGACGCTCTATACCTGAAATCAACTCCCCCAACCGCCAGCTGAGAGAGGCTGCCGAACGCATGGCAATAAATATGCCGGTGCAGGGCACATCCGCTGACATCATAAAGGTAGCGATGATTAACCTGCACAGGGAGATAGACAAACGCCGGCTGAAAAGCAAGCTCCTGCTTCAGGTGCACGACGAGCTCGTCTTTGAGGTGCCCCGGGAGGAGATGGAAGAGATGAGACAGTTGGTGCCACAGGCAATGGCCACGGCCCTAGAGCTCAGAGTCCCCTTGAAAGTGGACATCAAGACCGGCACCAACTGGGGAGAGATGGAATAGCCGGAAATGCCTGAACTGCCCGAGGTAGAGACCATAAAGAATGAGCTCCTGCCCGACGTCGTCGGGCAGCATATTACTGACATCACCCTGTTCTGGGACGGGATAGTGCGTCAGCCACCTGCTGAAGAATTCCGCTCTCGTCTTACAGGGCAAGAGATAACCGGCATAGCCCGGCGGGGCAAATACCTCATCTTCGGCTTGACCGGCAACGAGGTACTAATCATTCACCTGAAAATGACCGGCTCTCTACTGCTAAAGCCAGCCTCGGCTGAACCTACCAAATTTACCCGAGCCATTCTCCACCTTAATAGAGAAACCCAGCTTCGCTTCCGTGACCCACGCAAGCTGGGGAGAATGTGGCTGGTAGAGGACAAAAACGCCATCGTCGGTAAGCTCGGCCCCGAACCCCTGGAAGCCAGCTTTACCCCTCAACTTCTGGCTCAATATCTGGCCAGACGCACCGCACCGATAAAAGCCCTCCTCTGCGACCAGACCTTCATTGCCGGCATAGGCAACATGTATGCTGATGAAGCCCTGTTCGTTGCCAGAATCCACCCCCTGAGGTCAGGCAAAAGCCTGTCACAAGACGAGATAGATCGCCTTCACGGTGCCATCCGCCAAGTATTACGGTCAGCCATCAACAATAAAGGCGCCAGCGTTGATACCTATTTCCGCCCCGGCGGTGAGCTAGGAACAGCCCACTCCGAGTTCAGGGTTGCCCACCGTGGTGGCAAACCCTGCCCCATCTGCGGCACCTCCATTGAGCGCATCCCTATCCGCAATCGCGGCAGCTACTTCTGCCCCAAATGCCAGCCGGAAGTATAAACGGGACTCAAGCCCCCTCTTGGAGAGAGAAGTCATATTACGCCCTGTCGCCTCAGCCCAGTCAATTCATCATCGCTCATAAGCAATAGCTTTTTATAGACATAGTCGTTGTCCTGACCCGAAGCCGGAGCCAGCCGAACATACCGGGCTGGATTCTCGGACAGCCTTATCGGCGTAGCATCAGATATGGTCTTACCCGTCCCTGGATGACCCAGCTCAATAAAGAAGTCCCGTGCCTTGAGTTGAGGGTCATTAGCCAAATCGCCGGCATCCTGCACCACCCCGGCGGCTACCCCCTGCCCCTGAAGTAAAGCCATCACCTCCTCAGCAGTGTGCCCCCCAGTCCATCCCTCCACCAGCCTGTCCAACTCATCGGCATTATCCAATCTGCCCGATACGGTGGTAAACCTATTATCCTCAACCCATGCCGGGTTACCCAGAGCGCGCTTGAAACCCTGCCATTCCTCATCACTGAAGACAGCAATAGCACACCACCGGTCGTCACCCTGACAGCGGTACACACCATAAGGCGCCGCCCGAGCCGAGCCATTGCCCGGCGCCTCCGGTGGTCTGCCACTGACAGCATATTCCAGAATGGCGCTACCCATCAGACCGGAGACCGCCTCCACCTCCGAGACATCAATATACTGACCCTCCCCCGTTCTCCGCCTGTGCTCCAGAGCCCCGAGCAGGGCTAACACCGCCACCAGACCGGCTGTATGGTCGGCATAGGAATAACCCAGGCCTGATGGGGGCTTACCTGGATAGGAGGTAAGACAGGTTATCCCAGAAAAGGCTTGAACAGTCGGGCCAAAGCCCACATAGTCACGCCAGGGCCCGGTGTTCCCCATCGCTGACATACTGAGCATAATGATGTCAGGCTTGAGCTTCTTTAGATTTTCGTAATCCAACCCCCAGTTAGCCATCACCCTAGGAGTAAAGTTCTCCACCACAGCATCACAAATGCCCACCAGCTCTTTAGCCAGAGCCAACCCCTGAGGCTTATCAGGATTCAGGGTGACACCCAGCTTGTTCCGATTCCAGGTGTTATAGTAGCCACGGTCAAATTTACCCTGCACCTCGGGAGCAAGCGGTTGAACCTTAATCACCTCCGCCCCGAAGTCAGCCAGCATCCGGGTGGCGTATGGCCCCGCCAGCACCCAGGTAAAGTCCAGGATACGGATGTTCTTCAATACTCCCTGATTAGTCACCAACCTAACCTATACTTGAGCTCCTGTCTAACTGACAACCTACTTGAATACATTGACTCACCAAGCAATCATATCTTGCTCTGCATTCAGCACCGCCGCGTCTTTTCTCAAACCGCTTCCAAATCCTCCAATACCACGAACCTGATTTGGCTTTACTCCCCAGTATATGGTAAAATTAACCGTTAATTTACGGAAAAGGACATCACTATGACTGATAAACCTCTCCCCGACCTAGAAACCTTCATCAAGAATGTAAACAAGAAGGACAAGGTTAACGGTAAGAAAATTACCTTCAACTTTTGCAAACGGAAAAAGAAATAGGGTTGCAAATCATAAGCCTCACCTCGGGTTACCCACAGTCGAGTCAAATGGTTCACCCTGACGCCTGAAATCAGGCAGGTAGTTCTCCGCTGCCCCCATCTCCTGCCGCCAGCCATTCTCCAGCCCCAGCCTATCTACCAAAATGGCAACCTCCGAATACTCTGATGCCGTGATTGTCCTGGAAAGATAGGGAATCTGCGAAGCCAGGTAGGCAGGGAAATATTGAGACATAATACTCACCGCAACTGCGGGGGAAACCTCTCTGACCAGCCAGGTGAGCGAGTCCTCACTACCCGCCAGCCCATTGGGTAGTATAAGGTGACGCACAATCAACCCCTGCTGAGCTACCCCGACCCCATCCAGCACCAAATCCCCGACCTGCCGATGCATTTCCTTAATAGCAACCCGGGCATGGGCTACATAGCCCGGAGCCTGTGAAAACTTCCTTGCCCACCTGTCAGATGCATACCTCAGGTCGGGCAGGTAAACACTCATAATGCCGTCAAGCTCCTTCAGGGTCTTTAAGGAATCGTAGCCACTGGTATTATAGACCAGCGGCAGCCTAAGCCCCATAGGCACCGCCTCCAGAACTGCCCGCACCAACTGAGGAACAAAGTGTGACGGGGAAACAAGGTTTATATTGTGGCACCCCAGCTCATCCTGGAGATAGAGCATACGCTCTGCCAGGGCATGGAAATCCATTTCAGCAGACCTCTGCCTCTCCCAATCCCGGCTAATCTGATAGTTCTGGCAATAGACACACCTCATATTACAACTGCCGAAGAATATCGTCCCTGACCCCCGGCTCCCTGAAATAGCCGGCTCTTCCCCGTAGTGAGCACAAACCGCAGAGACTACGGGTAAGTAAGCTGAGTGACAAAACCCCTGCTCCCCCTCCAGCCGGTTGACCCCACACTCCCTGGGGCAGATATCACACGAGCCGAGCCGCGCCTCCAGTGTCTCAGCCCGACGCTCCAGCTCACCAGACCGGTACAGTTCTATATATGCAGGCTCAAACAATCTACCGCTCCACTTCCTGTCAGAGAAAGCTAAATAATACCCTGTTTAATCAGGGCTTCCATCTCCCGGACGGATAACCCCAGCCCCCGATATACCTCTTTATTATGCTCACCAACCGCCGGCACATGCCCACCAACTCGCCACGGAGAACGACTCAGCTTACATGGGGCCCCGGGGAACCTATACCTCTCCCCGGACCGGGGAGGTTCTACCTCAACCCAGAAACCGCGCGCCGCGAGCTGGGGACTATTCACAAGCTCCGGTACAGAGGCAACCTCCGCCCAAGGGAAGCGCATCAGCTGCCCCTTTTCCACAAGCTCGGCTACGGCATGGCTTTTCGTCCACCGCTCCAAGACCTCAATAATGTGGCCAAGGCACCTGAGACGCTCTTCTCTATCCAGCCACTTCTTATCGGTTAAATCCTCAGCCATCCCCTCGGCATCAAGCCACTCCACCAGCGTCTCCCACTGCTGAAGCAGGGAAAGCAGAATATAGCCATCACGGCAGGGAAAGATACGGAAGGCACTGTTCCAATGCAAACCCCCTTGCCTCCTAGCCACTACACCCTCATAAAAATAGCCCACCAGAATATGATCAAGGGTAGAGGCCACAGACTCTTGCAGGGAAACATCTATATGCTGCCCCCGGCCCGAGGTATGCCGACTCCACAACGCCAGCAGAACGCCAATGGCAGCCGAAAGGCAGGCAGAGTAATAAGCCTGATTGGCGAAGGGCTTAAGCGGCGGCAGCTCAGGCTCACCACAGACATACATTTGCCCCCCCAGGGCGCAAGCCACCATATCGCATGACCTATAATCACGGTGGGAGCCACTCTGACCAAAACCGGTAATAGAAGCCATAACCAGCCGGGGGTTAATTCGTCTAAGCTCAGGGTAACCAAGACCTAAAGCCTCAAGATATCCCGGCCGCTCACTTTCAACCACGACATCGGCGGTTTCAACCAGCCGCCTGAAGATTCCCCGGCCCCGCTCAGTCTCCAGACTAAGCGTTATGTCAAGTTTACCGGCATTCGTTTCCCAGAAAAAAATACTCCTAGCTGAGTCCCCTGCTGGCTTTTCCACCCTGATAACCTCGGCACCCATATCAGCCAGAAGTCTGGAGCAGAGCATCCCTTTTTCGTCAGTTAAATCAAGGACACGATAGCCACCGAGAATACTTCCTCTATTCCTCTCGCCGTCCAAGACAGACTCCACAGTATCTTAAACTTCGAACTGCCATTCGCACCAAAATTGTGCAGGGTGAGGGTCGGGGGGACAGGTTAAACAACTCAATTTTACCTTGGGGCTGACCAACTCAGCATAGGATGTAAACAGGGCTATGCCTACGGGCTTGCATGGAAGCTCACCCTTACCGCTCTGTATCCTAAACTGCTGCGGTGGGCAACTATTGCAATGAAACACTACCTTGCTATCAGTCAGCGTCGTTACCTCCGGTTCATAAACAATCTGAATCGGGTCGGCCTGTATCATACTAACCAGAGCCTGAATGGGATTATCTTTATTAATAGCAAAGGCCTTCAGCAATCTCTTCCCGTGTACCAGCCCCAGGCTCCGCCAGACCCGCACATCTATGTCAAGAGCATCCTCCAGACCATACTTCTCCTCGAGAAGAGAAAACCACAAGCCATCCATAGCATAAAAACCCCTAGAACAAAGCTCAGCCACTTTCTTTCCAGAAACCTGGGAGTAGTCAAATTCAGCCACTATTTTTTAACTCCTTTCTATATGTCCACCCGAGCAACTAATGCAGCTCGTCAAGCGCCAGTTCAATCCGCCTCAGGCACCGCTCTTTACCCAATACCGCCATAGTTTGAAACAACGGCGGTGCCGCCGCCCGACCGGTGACAGCAACCCGCAGGGCACCAAATAGCTGACCGGTTTTCAACCCCAGCTCCACTACCAGCGACCTGAGCATAGCCTCCAGCGACTCAGCATCAAATGCCCCAGATTGCCCGAGCCACTGCCTGGCTACCTCTAAAGCCCGAACGGTCGACTCCCTATCCATGTTCTTGCCAATCAGCAGACCAGCATCATAACCAAGCTCATCAACAAAGAAGAACTGGGACAACTCAACCACCTCAAGCAGGCTCCTGGCTCGCTCCTGAATAAGGGGCATAACCTGCCTGACATAGTCAATGGGCAACGGTCGTTTCACCTCGCCAGGCAGGTTCCTATCCAGAAAGGGAAGGGCCCGCTGGGTGAAGTCTTCCAGACTCAGGCTGCGAATATATACCCCGTTCATCCAGCCCAGCTTATCCTGATTGAATACAGCCGCCACCCGGCCGACCCGCTCCAGGGAAAAGCCGTCTACCAGTTCCTGCCGGGAAAAAATCTCGGTCTTATCATCCAGAGACCAGCCAAGCAAAGCAAGAAAGTTCACCACAGCCTCAGGTAAATAGCCCTGCTCACGGTACTCGGTTATGGACGCTGCTCCGTGGCGCTTGCTCAGCTTGGCACGGTCAGAGCCCAGTATCATCGGCAGGTGAGCAAACTGCGGTGGGGCAAATCCCAGAGCTCCATACAAAAGCAGATGACGGGGGGTGCTGGACAGCCACTCTTCAGCCCTGAGGACATGGCTTATCTCCATCAGGTGGTCATCAACCACATTGGCTAGATGATAGGTGGGATAGCCATCCGACTTAAGCAATACAAAATCATCCAGGGTACTGTTCTCAAACGCTACATCGCCCCAGATTAAATCATTAAACCTGGTCTGCCCCTCAAGCGGGGTCTTGAAACGAATCACCGGCGTAACGCCCTCGGCTTCCTTCCGAGACCGCTCGTCCGGGCTTAGATTGCGGCAGAGTCGGTCATAACCCGGCGGCTGTTTACGCCTGGCCTGCTCCTTCCGCATCTCCTCCAGCCGTTGAGGAGAGCAGTAGCAGTAATAGGCATCCCCCTGCGAAATCAATCGCTCGGCTGCCTCACGATACAGCCCCAGCCGCTGCGATTGAAGGTAGGGACCATATCTGCCCCCCACCCCGGGCCCCTCATCCCAGTCCAGACCCAGCCACCTGAGACCATCAAGGATAGCCTCCTCCGCACCCTCAACCCTGCGGGAGACATCAGTATCCTCAATGCGGACAATGAAACTGCCACCGAAGCGTCTGGCAAAGAGCCAGTTAAACAGGGCAGTCCTGATGTTGCCCACATGGGGATAGCCGGTGGGGCTGGGGGCATAGCGCGTTCTAACTGGTATGTTCACTTAACAAACCTATTCTCTACTTCTTCTCGAGCAGACCTTTGATCTAGGGAACTTATATCCTAAGCCCCACCCATTCTACCACCTAATCCCCTAGTGTTCTAGGCTATTTCCTCCAGCGCCTGCTCTAAATCTAGAGGGAGTTCTGAGGTGAATTCTACATATTCATCGGTGGAGGGTAACCTGAAACCCAAACGGGAGGCATGGAGAAACTGCCGTGATAGATAGGCTGAATTCACGCCATACATACTATCCCCCACCACCGGGTAGCCTATAGCCGCCAGGTGAACCCGTATCTGGTGGGTGCGCCCGGTCTCAAGCCCGACCTCAAGCAGGGTATAATCGCCCACATACCTGACTACCTGATATTGAGTGCGTGCTTCCCTGCCCCTGCCCTCAGCCACCACCGCCATACGCTTCCGATTGCGGGGGTCACGCCCGATAGGTGCCTCAATAATACCGGTCTCAGGAGTAAGATGCCCCTTAACCAGTGCCAGATAGGTCTTTAATACCGAGCGGGTCTTAAACTGGCTGATCAGATTTAGCTGGGCAGGGCTATTCTTAGCCACCAGCATCAGCCCCGATGTGTCCTTATCCAGCCGATGTACGACACCCGGTCTCAACGAATCACCCACATCAGCCAGGTGAGGAAAGTAGGCAAGAATGGCATTAACCAGAGTATGGCTATACCGCCCCGGTGCCGGATGAACAACCAATCCAGCCGGCTTATCCACAACCAGCAGGTCTTCATCCTCGTAAACGATACTTAAGGGAATAGCCTCGGGAGATAGAGGGCTGGGCGGTGGCGGCGGTATAACGACACTTATCCTGTCACCAGTATCAAGTTTGAGCCCCGCCTTGGCCACACAGTCATTAACCGTTATACAGCCATCGGCAATAAGCTTCTGGGCATAGGTTCGGGAGTGTTCCGGGCACTTCTCAGCGATATACTTATCAAGGCGGAGACCAGCTCTATCAGCTACAAAGCTATATACCCTGTTCATCCTGTTTCTTCTCGGCCTGGGCCAAACGAAGAAGAGAGCAAGCGAATATAATGACGCCGACAACTATAGCTGAATCAGCAATGTTAAATGCCGGCCACCAGCTACCAACCCAGATAAAGTCAGTAACACCACCAAGACGAATTCGGTCTATCAGGTTGCCTACCGTGCCGCCGAGAATCAAGCCGAGAGTCACCTTATCCAGCATACTGCCTAAGAAGGGGAACCGGCGGCAAACAAAGAGGGCATAGACCAGGATAATAATGCTGCCTACAAAGCCGACTATCATTAAGGCAAACGAGTGTCCCGCAAAAATGCCAAAGGCAGCGCCGCTATTAGGGGAAATATGACCTATCCGAAGGAACCCTGCCTGAAAAACCAGCTGTCCCTCAGGATAAGCCCTTATCCACAGTTTGCTGAGCTGGTCAGCAGCCACCACCAGTAACGCAACAAGGAAAAAGACCGCATTCCGCCACCTACATTGAACAGGATCAGCCTTTCGCATTCTTCGCCTGTTTAGCCTTACAGCTCAAGCACAGGTGTGCCTCCGGTAGTGCTTCTAACCGAGCCGGGTCTATCGATTGACCGCAAATGTCACATAAGCCATAGGTTCCTTCCTCAAGCTTATGCAAGGCATGTTCGATCTCGGTCAGATGGCTTCTTATACGCTTCTGCAAAACTAGCCGCTTCTCTAACTCGAGGCTCTCTGTAGCCTCCTCCTCCCTTTTGCCAAAGGGACTACCCTCCCGCCTCTCATCCGTAGAACGAACGTCAGCTTCTACTTGCCCCAACTCCTCAATTAAACGCTTTTGCTCACCCTCTAAACGAGAGCGAAATACCTTAATATCACTATTCACTTCTCCCTCCCGCCCATCTATCAAATTTAAGGCTGATTGCTTCTGATTTCCTTAATCGGGTATCGACAGGTAGGCTATTATACTCAGTATTACTTCAGAGGGCAATAGCAGGTAAGAAAAATTAATCCAGGTTCACCCGCAGTTTGCAAAAATAGAGACCTTTTCAGTTACCTCTTCCTGATCACGAATTTCAGATAACCGCCTACCGAGCTCTTGTGCCCCATAGCTAAGGCCTGAAATACCAAAATACATCGCATTCTCAGTGTATACTATTTACCCTACCTGGTCAATATCCTCTACTCACCCAGCACATATAAGAAGCCCTCTGTCAACCCAGAAGCATCAAGGAAACTGGTATGTTACAATAAATGTGCCAAGCTTTTGAGTAAAGACTAAAGGTGCTTTTGTGTTCTCTTTCTTACTTAGCGTTATCGTAATTTCATTATCCGGGGTGATGTTGCCCGGTATTATGTTCGCTGTGACTATAGCCAAGAGCTATAAGTCCCCGTTCGCCGGCGCCCAGATAACACTAGGACATGCCATCATAGAAATCCCCATGATGTTAATCATATACTTCGGCTTTGCCCCGTTCTTTAAGGAAGAACTGGTACAAATCATCCTATATCTAGGCGGTGCTGGTATGTTGTTCTGGCTGGGTATAACCATGTTCAAAGCCAAGACCAGAGTGGTAGAAAAAGGCCAGGACTTACCCTACAATTCGGTAACAGCCGGAGTGATGACCACCGTTCTCAACCCCGCCTGTTACCTATGGTGGGTAATCATAGGCAGCACGCTTATCATGAACTCGCTGGAATTCGGCATACTCGGGTTTGTTTTACTCATCCCCACCCACCTGCTATGTGATCTGGTCTGGCTTTCAGCTGTCTCAATACTGGTCTACAAAACCCAGTCAGTCTGGGGACAGAAGTTCCAGGAATGGCTATTCATTGCCTGCAGCCTGCTACTTATCGGATTCGGGGGCTGGTTTCTGATAAAGGGCTTTCAGTTGATAATATAGGCTCGCATAGTTAGTATCACCTTTGTTATCCACCGGCAGGTAAGATGGAGCACCAAAAGGAACTAGTGCTATAATAACCGGGAAGGATAGTACTTCCAGGGGGTATCATGAGGAAAGCAACAAGAAACTATATTCTGTTTGTCGTCCTGTTTTTCCTCAGTCTGTTCCAGACTGTATCTGGCTTTATCCTGTGGCTTGCCCTACCCCGAGGTGATGGCGGACAGGGGCATGGCTTGGGTGGTGATGAAGCCACCTTCTGGTCACTATCAAGACATACATGGGGCGACCTCCACGACTGGGTAGCGGTAGCAATACTGGTTATAATCATCATACACCTGATTCTACACTGGAAATGGATTACCTACATGACGAGGTCATATTTCAAAGGCAAACCATGATTCAATATCGCAAGTAGGACCGGCTAACCCCAGGAAAGGTAGTTACACTATGAAAGCAGGCTATGTTTACGACCCCATCTATCTTAAACACGATACCGGCCAACATGTGGAAAACGCCGAAAGGCTGGAGGCAATCATATCCCACCTTGAGCGAACCGGCCTCAGGCAACAGCTGACACCTATCAAGCCCCGGGCTGCCACTACCGAAGAACTGTCCCTCGTCCACCATAATCAGTACATAGCATACGTTCAGGCAAGAGCCAAAAGGGGTGGCGGCTGGCTTGACGCCGACACCGCCATATCACCCGACTCTTACCAAGCCGCTATCTACGCCGCCGGCGGCGTCATTAGAGCCACCGAGGCAGTTATGGACGGAGAGGTAGGTAGTGCCTTTGCCCTAGTCAGACCCCCAGGACACCATGCCACCCCCCAGCAAGCTATGGGTTTCTGCCTGTTCAATAATGTAGCCATTGCCGCCAAATATGCCCTGGCCAAGTATAAACTGGAGCACATCCTTATCGTTGATTTTGATGTGCATCACGGCAACGGAACACAGGCTACTTTTTACGACAACCCACAGGTGCTTTACATATCGACCCACCAGTACCCCTTCTACCCGGGAACAGGCAGTATTGATGAAACCGGCTCTGGCGAGGCAAAAGGAACTACGATTAACGTACCACTGCCGCCTGGCAGTGGTGACACCGAATACCTGCAGGTCTTTGAGCAAATCGTTATCCCGGCAACAAAACGGTTCAATCCCCAGCTTATACTAGTCTCAGCCGGCTATGACCCCCACTGGACCGATAAGCTGGCACTGATGCAGGTGAGCGTCACCGGTTTCGCCCAGATGGCAAAGTTTATCAAGGATTTAGCTGACGAGCTATGTAGTGGTCGCTTGGTCTTCAGTCTGGAAGGAGGCTATGACCTGCAGGCACTTTCCTACTCGGTAAAGGCGACCTTTGATATTCTTCTGGGCAACGCCAATATCGAAGACCCGCTGGGACAACCACCACCCGGCCTCAAGGTGGCTAGCATCGCTTCCCTAATCAAACAGATAAAGGAAATACACGGCCTGCCTTAAGGGCGCCACCGGCGCAGGCCACAGACAACGGAACACTGGTCACACTCTATACTACACGGTTCAACATGAATGGTTATGCTGGCATGCTGCAGCCTGTTTTCCAGGTCCTGCTCTAAATGGTCGCACACCCGGTGTGCTTCCTCCACACTGGCATTCTTGGGCACTACCAGATGGAGCTCAATGAAGCGTTGTATTCCTGACTTACGGGTACGCAACTCATGAAAGCCTACCACCTCGGAATAGTGCTCTACGATGCAAGACATTATCTCAGCCTCTTCTGCCTCAGGCAGCTTTACATCCATCAGCTCCCCGAAAGACCCCTTTAACACATCATAAGCCACCTTCAGGATGAATAAAGCCACCAGCAGGGCAATGATAGGGTCAAGAATACTGAGTCCGGTAAAGCGTATTAAGAGCAACCCAACCAGCACCACCGCCGCAGAATAGACATCGGCGGCAATGTTACGAGCAATTGCCTGTAGCGACATTGAATCCGTTGCCCGTGACACCCTGAGTAGGTGGCGAGAAAGGAAGGCACTGGCTATAATAGAAACCAGCATCACTCCCGCCCCGGCTTCGGTCAACTCTACAGGAGCCCCCGTTATTATTCTGTTTACCGCCGAGTAGATTATCAAGCCACTGGCAGTAAAAATCAGCATAGCCTGAACTATGGCACTAACGCTCTCCACTTTACCATGACCGAAAGGGTGTTCCTCATCGGCAGGCTTAGCAGCGATACGAACCGCAAAGAAGGCAACGGATACAGCAAACAGGTCAAGGGAACTGTCCACCGCCTGAGCCAGAATGCTAAGGCTCCCAGTGATAACACCTACCATCACCTTAAGCACAACCAGCCCGATTACGACTACGAGGGAAAGCTTAGCCGCAGCACTTCTGGAAGAAAACAATCACTCTCACCTACCTTCAGGCTTTCGCCCGGGGTATAGGCAACCAATGAATGAACCTACCCCACTCCCCCTTCTCCCACACCACCAGCAACTGAGGAGCAATAAAGACTGAACTATAGGTGCCGGCAACGATGCCAATTAGCAAAACAACAGCGAAGTTCTGAATTGATGCCCCGACAAACAACAGCAGGGCTAAAACCACGACCAGCGTGGTCAGGCTGGTATTCAATGAACGGCTCATGGTCTCGATCAGACTACAGTTGACTACAGCCTCAAAGTCAGGGCTTACACCTATCCTCAAATTCTCGCGTATTCTGTCAAAAACAACAACAGTGTTATTTACACTATAACCAATAACCGCCAGGATACCAGTAATAAACATTAAATTGATTTCCCAGTCCAATATGCCACCAATAATGGAAAAAACCCCCAGCACCACCAACACATCATGCACCAGAGCTATTATGGCACAGGTGCCATAGCGGAATGGCTTCGGCATCCGGCGAAACGCCCAGGTGACATACAGAAGTATACCGATGGCAGCTACAGCCACAGCAATAGCTGCGTTATACACCGTCTCTGCGGCTACCATGGGCGATACTGAATGGAACTCAGTCTCAGTTAGATTGCCAAACCTGCAGGTTAAGACACTCTCTATCTGCTCCTTGTCTTCACTGGTCAGTTCGCCAGTGCGGATAAGGAAACTGCTCTCTCCGGTGCCCTGAACTATGGCATTGGCATAACCTAAACTGGCTAACTCTTCTCTCAACTGGCCCTGGTCTACCTCCTGCTCAAAGCTCAGGGTCATCATAGAGCCGCTACTGAATTCAATCCCGGGTTTGAGATGACCAAAGGTCGCCAGCGAAATGATACCAATAAGAATTACCACACCAGCAATAAGAAAGAACCAAAACCTTTTGCCCGTAACGTCAAACATTATCTTTCCCCATATATACGCTAAATAACGAAGTCCGCCGACCCAGCCGGGTACCCACGAACAGGCGCAGAAGGGTTCGGGTAACTACAATAGCAGTAAACATACTTACAGCAACACCGATAAACAGGGTCAAGGCAAAACCCATTACCGGAGCACTGGCGACAATACTGCTACCCAACCAATAGAGAATGCCACAGACAATAAAAGTAGTTATATTACTGTCCCTGATAGCTGTCCAGGCACGACTAAACCCAGTCTCAATGGCCGCTCCTAATGCTCGCCCTCGCCTGAACTCCTCCTTCATCCGCTCAAAGATAAGCACATTAGCATCCACCGCCATCCCTATAGACAAGATAAAGCCACCCAGCCCAGCCAGGGTAAGGGTTACCGGAATCAACTTGAACAGTGCCAGTACCAACAGCCCATAGAAGATTAAAGCCAGACTGGCCAGAACCCCGGCCAGACGATAGTAAATAACCATAAATAACATAACCAGTATTATGCCAATTATCCCTGCCTTAATACTCATATCGATAAAGCCGGCCCCCAGTGTAGCCGATACCTTTTCCTGATATAGAGGCGGCTTCTCTACAGGCATAGGTAAAGCACCAGACTCAAGCAGGTTAGCCAAATGTATCGCCTCATCCACAGTAAAATCACCGGTAATAGCTCCCTTACCCTCATACGCCGGTTGCAAAATCTGGGGAGACGAAATGAGTACATTATCCAAGAAGATACCTATAGCCCGTTGCGGAGAGCCATAAGCCCCTGAGTTATACAGCCGCTTGGCAACCTGGTCGAAAATTATCCCCCCTTCGCTATTCCACTCAATACCAACCTCCATCCCGCCAATAGCACCAGCCTGCTCCTCAGCAGCAGGAGCAGCACTAGCCAGGAAGTCACCGGTAAGCGGAGTGCCGTCATCTCCTCTGGCCTGTATCCAGGATAAAAGCGCCGCCGAATATGTCCCCAGGTGCATACTGATTTCTTCTTCAGCCTGCTTTAGTTCTTCTACATCAATTGGATTACCCGCCTCATCCACATACTGGAGGTTCCCCCCCTCACCCCTGACCAAAAAGGCCAAGGGATTATCCTCTTCATCTACAAATATACGAGAACCACTTTCACTCCCATCAAAAAATACAGGCTGTGGATTCTCCAGATAATCGCTAAGATAAACCGGATTGCCCATCGTACCCATCTCTACCTCTCGGAATTCAAGAAAGCCTGTTTCCTCCACCAGCTTCTTGGCAGCTTCAATATCAGTAAATCCGGGAAGCTGAACGAGGATACGCTCTCCCTCCTGCGTCTGGATTATAGGCTCGGTTACACCATACTTATCAATACGGCTCCGGATTGTAGCCACTGCCCTCTCCATAGCCCCCGCCTTGTCCTCACTACTGGCACCATCAGGAAACTGAGCCTGGTATACCAGATGACTACCACCGACAAGGTCAAGCCCCAGCTGCATGCCACCCCGACCAAACATAGGGAAGATAAGGGCACAGATGGCAAAGGCAAAGAGGGCCAATACTATTATCAGGGTCAGCGTATTTCTCCTAGCCATATCTACTCATACCACTCCAATTAATAGATGCTCACGGACATAGGACAGAGCCTCCTCCCTGGTAGCCACCTCTCCAGAGGCCTGGGCTTCGCGCACCGCCTCCAGAAACTCGCCAACCCTGGGGCCCGGGCTCATACCAAAGATACTGATTAAATCACGCCCGTCAATTAATCTAGGGGGAGTGACTACACCCTCATCCTGGAAACGCCGGGCTAACACATATTCTACCATTTGAGCATGCTCCTGCCACTGGGCCGGCTCCAGATGTGGTCCCCTGGTGGCCAGATGGTCAGCCAGGCTCAAGAATAGTATATCAATGCCGGCCTCACCGGTATCACGAAAATAGCGATAGATAGCTCGATGTGAGGGAAGCTCATCATGACTCATCTGCCCCAGGCGAAGGTGATGCCTCACCAAAACCTCCACCAGGCTCACCTCCCTGGCACTAAACCTCAGCCTCTCCATAATACTGGCGGCTATAGCCGCCCCCTCTCCGGCGTGACCCAGAAAGCGCAGCCGCCCCCTCTCATCAACAGCCCTGGTTTGAGGCTTGGCGATATCATGAAGGAGCGCCGCCAGCTTGAGCAGCAACCCCCTGGTGCTACCACTGCTAACCTCCAGGGCAAAGTGCTGAGCCAGTTCTGCCGACCAGGGAGTAACCGCCAAGACCTTGTCATCGGCATATTTCCAAGCCCCCTGCCGGAGCAGAAAGCCGACGGCAGCCACCGTCTCCACAGAATGGTCAAAAACATTCCAGAAGTGCTCACTGGGCTGCCCAACGTCTTTTGCCTGAGTCAGTTCCGGGATTATAGCCGTCAGTAACCCCAGGTCATCAAGGCAGGACAAAAAATATCTGGTCTGAGAAACAGCCAGTAACCGAAGCATCTCCGCTCTAACCCGCTCACCAGCCACACTGGCTATAAGGCAAGAGCCGCCCCGGATTAGAGCCTCAGTCTCCTTATCAATACTAAAACCAAGTTCAGCAGCCAGACGCACCGCTCGCAGTAAGCGTAATGCGTCAGCCTCAAAAGCTGTTTCAGTAACAGCCCGAATCACACCACCATTAAGGTCACTCCAGCCATCAAAAGGGTCTATAAGCTGAACACCGGCAGAGCCCTGCCTCAACCAGCTAAGGTCAACCGCCATAGCATCTATGGTGAAATCACGCCGCTCCAGGTCCTGCTCAATGGAACCATCAAAAGTAGAAAAGTCAATCTCCCACCGACCTCCGGCTGAGGGTGCATCCCTATCAACCAGAACCACCCTGCCTATCCTGTCTACATCGCTCAGCAGGACATACCTGCCACCAAAAGCAGTAGCTACCCTGGGGGCAATCTCCAGCGCATCAGAGGCAACAGCAATATCAATATCAGCCGTCTCTCGCCCCAGGAACACATCACGGATAAACCCGCCGACAAGATACGCTCGAACACCCGTCTCACTAAGTAAATTACCTACCTTGCTTAATAGCAACAAGGCTCCGGGCTCAATCTGATTACCTATTTTTGCTATCCCCATGTACACTACCTAGGGCTAAACTATACTCCCAATCAATCAATTTATCAAGAGCCTACTCCATCAAGCCCCATACTTGACAATTGGCACATTTCGGCTTATAATACTGCCATATGTCCTAGGGGCATAACCATGCTGATAAAGACAAGGATTTTTGAATTATGTAACGGGAATTACGCCAACCTATCTGAGTTAGCCCGGGCTATGGAGATATCGGTAAGCCAAATTTACCGCGTTAGAGAAGGTAAGCGCAAAATCAACCAGAAATTCATTATCGGAGCAATAAAGGCCTTCCCCAAATACCAACTTGATGACCTCTTCTACCTTGTCCCCGAGCCCCCACCTGCTACCCGCAACCCTCGCCGCTAAAACCCGACATTACTCCCCACCTTCAGGCTGCCAATTTCCACCAAATCATAGCGATGCTGAAACTGCCTGCTTCTTGCCATCACCAAATCAAAGATGCTATAATGATAAAGTCCACATTCTCCCACACACAGGAGAAGAGCATTGCTGGCAAACTATGGCTATATCGGTTTGTTTCTTATATTCGCTATTATCTTTGCCGTTACTACCCTCCTCCTTCCCTTCCTGCTCAGGTTTATTCGCATTGTTCCCCACAACCCGAAACCTGTCAAGAGTTCCACCTACGAATGTGGAATGGAGACCATAGGTAAATCGTGGGTTCAGTTTAATTTCCGCTACTATTTTTATGCCCTGCTATTTTTAGCCCTTGATGTCGCAGTCGTATTCCTCTATCCATGGGCAGTCGGTCTCAGACAGCTGGGGAACCTCGGTTTCATCGGGATACTCGTCTTTATCTTTATCATTGTCATCGGGTATGTCTATGCCTGGAAGAAGAAGGTTCTAGAGTGGAAATAAGCGGAACAGGGTTACAGGTATATTCTGATACAGAGCTAAACAGGGCTGAAGGCGAAGCCATAGAGTCACTGAAGACGCACTGCCAGCAGGCTATACCCGACCCGGATAAGTGGCTAGAAGAAGAGCTCCAGCGCAATGTCCTTTTGACCTCGGTGGATTTTATACTCAACTGGGCAAGGCGCTCCTCCCTCTGGCCGGTGAACTTCGGTCTAGCCTGCTGTGCCTTTGAGATGATTGCCTCTGCCGCCTCACGTTTTGACATCTCACGCTTTGGTATGGAAATCTTCCGTGCCTCACCCCGCCAGGCTGACCTGATGATTGTAGCTGGAACCCTAACCTGGAAGATGGCACCGCAGTTAAGGCGCATCTATGACCAGATGGCTGAGCCGAAGTGGGTACTGGCTATGGGTGCCTGTGCTATCAGCGGGGGCACCTTCGCCCAATCCTACAGCGTCGTGCCCGGGGTTAACCGCATAGTCCCGGTTGATATCTATGTACCCGGTTGCCCACCGCGCCCTGAAGCCCTGCTCTATGGCATAAGGATGCTGCACGACAAGATAGCCAAAAGAAGCATCACGGAAGGATAACGGACAATGACACTAGCCCTTTCCAGTGAAGAGGTAGCTACCAAACTGGAGCCACAATTTACGGGCAGTATTATTGAATCAAGAGGAAATAGCCTTTTGGTTAAGAACGAGTCTTTACTCGATTTAGCCTCCTTTCTCAAGACTGCACCCGATCTTGATTTTGATTACCTGACCAGCATCACTGCTGTTGACTACAATGACTACTTTGAGATGGTCTACCACCTAACCTCAATCAAGCATAATCACAGCCTTGTGGTAAAGACCCGATGTTATGACCGGGATAACCCCGTAGTTCCCTCGGTAACCAGCCTGTGGCGCGGAGCCGATTTTCAGGAACGGGAGATTTACGACCTTATGGGGGTCAGTTTCGACGGGCATCCCAATTTAAAGCGCATTTTTCTCTGGGAGGGTTTTCAGGGACACCCGCTGCGTAAGGATTATCTCTAATGGCAATTAAAACCGAACCCTTTGTTATCAATATAGGCCCCCAGCACCCGAGCACACACGGAGTATTTCGCATGAGGTTAACCCTCGATGGGGAGGTTATTTTAGATGTGGAGCCAGTCTTCGGCTATCTACACCGGGGGATTGAGAAGCTGGCTGAGGGGCGCACCTACACTCAAAACATCCCCTTCACCGACAGGCTGGATTATCTAGCCTCAATGTCCAATAACCTGGCCTATGTTATGGCAGTGGAGAAGCTGGCCGGAATTCCTGTTCCGGAACGGGCGGAATATCTGCGGGTTATTATGGCAGAATTACAGCGCATCGCCAGTCACTGCATAGGTGTCGGTGCCTTCCTGAATGACTGCGGTGCCTTTATGACCCCTCTCCTATACATGTTCCGGGAAAGAGAGAAAATCCTTGACCTGTTTGAGATGGTCTGCGGACAGAGGCTTACCTATAATTATATGCGCGTTGGCGGAGTAAGCCATGATATTCCAGAAGAGTTTTTACCCGCCCTGGACAGGTTCCTCAACAAGATGCCAGGTTTCATTGACGAATACGACCAACTCCTGGCCGAGAATGAGATACTGCTGGCCCGGTCTAAGGGTGTGGGCATCCTGCCCAAAAAACTGGCGGTCAATATATCAGCCAGCGGGCCAGTGCTTCGCGCCAGCGGTATCAAATGGGATATTCGCAAGGCAGACCCCTACTCCGTCTATGACCGCTTCGAGTTTGATGTACCAACGGGTAAGACCGGTGACTGCTATGATCGATACCGGGTAAAGATTCAGGAGATGCGGCAGAGTGTGCGTATCATCAGGCAAGCTATGGAGCAGCTACCGGAGGGCGAAGCGAGAAGTGAAGTGCCCCATCTAATCCATCCGCCCGCAGGTGAAGCCTACGGGCATATTGAAGCCCCTAAGGGTGAGCTTGGTTTTTATCTGGTATCGGATAACTCTATTGCTCCCTACCGATTCCATGTCAGAGCCCCAACCCTAATCAACCTGACTGCTCTTCGGGATATGATGATTGGGTGGAAGATAGCTGATGCCATAATCATCTTTGGCAGCATTGACATTTGTCTGGCGGAGGTGGATAGATAGTGGCTATATTTAATCCCAGCCCTAGATTCGAGAGCTATCTGCAAACCCTACCTCCAGATTGGCCGGGAGGATTCTGGGCTCACTGGGGGGTGTTCACCGTTATTGTCATAGCATTTGCGTTGCTTATGGCGATGGCGTTCATCTGGTTTGAACGGCGAGGAATAGGGCGTTTCCAAGTACGGCCCGGCCCCAACCGGGTTGGCCCCTTCGGCCTTCTTCAACCGGTAGCTGACGCCCTCAAGGTACTGATTAAGGAAAACATTGTCCCAACTAAGGGGGATAAATGGGTTCACTGGCTGGCTCCAGTGATTGCCCTCGTCCCGGCACTGATGATTTTTGCCGTGGTGCCCTTCCAGGACGGGGCAATGCTAGCCGACCTCAATATAGGTATCCTTTACGTCGTAGCTATCAGTTCGGTGAGCGTGGTCGGGATATTCATGGCCGGCTGGGGCTCCAACAACAAATACTCCCTTATCGGGGCGATGCGTGCTGTAGCTCAGGTAGTAAGCTATGAGATACCACTGGTGCTGTCCATCATTGGCATAGTGCTAATGACCGGCTCTCTATCTATGAGTAAAATCGTGGAGGCTCAAACCATACCCTTCATTCTACTGCAACCACTGGGTTTCCTTATCTTCTTTCTAGCTGCCTGTGCCGAGATTAACCGCACCCCGTTTGACCTCCTGGAAGCCGAGTCGGAGATTGTGGCCGGTTTTCATACTGAGTATTCCGGGATGAAGTTCGCCCTGTTTTACCTGTCGGAATACGCCGAGGCCCTGGCTATCTCAGCCATAATTACCACCCTCTTCCTCAGCGGCTGGAGAGGGCCTGTATTACCCCCCTTCCTGTGGTTCCTAATAAAGGTCTTCGCTGTATTCTTTCTTGTTTTCTGGGTGCGGAGTACCATACCCCGCCTCAGGATAGACCAGGTCATGGCATTTGCCTGGAAATGCCTCCTTCCCCTAGCTCTGTTAAACCTGCTTATCACCGGCATAGAAGTGATAGTTTTTCCAGGGGTTATGCCCTGGCCAGTGATATTTATAAACCTAGCGATAATGGCAGTACTGGTAGTGCTGTGGTCCAAGTTTCTCAGGTTAGGAGGAGGCAGAGTTGAGGTTTGAGCGGTATGGCATCGGCATCATCAAAGGTATGGCACTAACCCTCAAGCACCTGTTTCGCCGTCCGATTACAACACAGTATCCCGAAGAGAGGCTTAATGTCTCACGCCGAATCCGGGGTAACGAGCTGGTCTGGGACAAGAAGCGGTGCACCGGCTGTGCTACCTGTGCCAAGGCCTGCCCCCAGGGAACAATCCAGATTATAACCTCAGCCATTATTGAGGAAAACAGGTATACAGTCGAGAAGTTTGAGGTAGACATCGGAAGCTGTATATTCTGTGGTTTTTGCGTTGAGTCCTGTCCCTTTGAGGCACTATTCTTGAGTTACGATTACGAGCGGTCTCAATATCAGCGGCAGAAGCTGGTAATGACCAAAGAAGACCTGCTGCTATCAGACAAGAAACAGCCAAGCGGTTATGCCCGACCTAAAATTGAGGCAACTTTACCTCAGCAGACTTTACTCATTGACAGGGATAAGGTGAAGAAGTGATTGGGCTAGATATTGCCTTCTGGATATTAGCTGTAGTGGGTATAGCGGCGGCTTTAGCCGTGGTTTTATTCCGTAATGTTTTTCGAGCGGCGCTGTCGCTGATTCTATGCTTTCTGACTGCAGCCGGAATCTACATTACCCTCAGTGCCGATTTTCTGGCAGCGGTGCAGGTTCTGGTCTATGTCGGTGCTATATCGGTATTAATTATCCTGGCTATCATGTTAACCAGAGAGGTTCAACGGGGAAGCCCCTCCAACAAACTGCGAATTCCAGCCTTTATAGTGGCTGTTCTATTTTTAGGAGCGACGAGCTTTACCTTGATTAATACCCCATGGCAGGTATCTACAATACCACCTACGGAACCAACCACACCCGCTCTCGCCGGGCTACTCTTCGGTGGAGATGGTTTTATCCTAGCCATAGAGATTGCTGCCGTCCTCCTGCTTGCTGCCATCCTAGGAGCTATCGTCTTAGTGAGGGAGAAGTAGAATAGTATGTTTATAGGTCTAGAGCACTATCTTATACTGTCAGCCGTTCTGTTCTCCATCGGGCTATACGGAGCCCTGGCTAAGCGCAATGCTATAGTCATCCTGATGTCTATTGAAATCATGCTCAATGCGGTAAATATTGCGATGGTCGCCTTCTCCCGTTATATCGTGCCATCGCTGCTGACCGGCCAGGTTTTTGCTATCTTCATTATGGTAGTAGCCGCTGCCGAGGCAGCCGTTGGCCTGGCCATTATAATCGCTATATATCGCCACCACGAGACTATAGATACCACCAAAATTGACCTGATGAAATGGTGATAAGCAATGTGGGTAGAGGTTAAAAAGGCGCAGAGCTTGATGCTGGCCGAGATGTGGAAGGAACTCTTTGAAGGCGAAGGAATTCCCACCCACATCCTGCCGACCTCTGGCAACCCCAGGGGGCAGGAGTCAGCTACCTATCGTATCCTAGTGCCTGAAGACAAAACGCATGTTATAGAAGAGGTGTTAAGGAAGCTCTAATGCCATATGAACTAGTCTGGCTTATATTCCTACTGCCACTTTTTTCTTTCGCCATAATATCGCTTTTTATCCGTCCCTTCTTAAACCACAAGCCCAGGCTCGGCAGCTATATCACTATCGCCGCTATCCTCGGCTCCCTTATCCTATCCGTCTGGGCACTAATGACAGTGATGGCAGCACCCCAGCATGAACTGCCGATACCTGATATAAGCTGGGTGGTTATCGAGGGCGGTATTGCCATTCACCTCGGGCTAATCATGGACTCCCTGACCGCAGTGATGCTCATCGTCGTTACCACAGTCAGCCTGATGGTGCAGATTTACTCTCAGGGTTATATGCATGGCGACTCCGGCTACCACCGCTACTTTGCCTCTATGTCACTATTCACCGCCTCAATGCTGGGGTTGGTGCTGGCTGACAATCTGCTTTTCGTGTATGTATTCTGGGAGCTGGTCGGGCTATGCTCTTATCTGCTTATAGGCTTCTGGTTCCACCGTCCAGCAGCAGCCAATGCTGCCAAGAAGGCTTTCATTGTTACCCGACTCGGGGACTTCGGCTTCCTAGCAGCTATCCTGCTCCTGTTTGCTCGTACCGGAACCTTTGATATTGCCGAACTCCATGGTCTGGCTATAGCCGGGACTATAGCCGGCACAACCCTTACCTGGGCAGCCATTGGCATCTTTGCCGGGGCAGCAGGCAAATCGGCTCAGTTTCCGCTTCACACCTGGCTGCCTGACGCTATGGAGGGTCCGACGCCGGTCAGTGCCCTTATCCATGCTGCCACCATGGTCGCCGCCGGTGTCTTCCTGGTAGCCCGCATGTTCCCTCTCTTCTCCCACTCAGCAGAAGCACTGACCACGGTAGCCGTCATCGGCGGCTTCACCGCTATCTTCGCCGCCACTATAGGGCTGGTAATGACCGATATTAAGCGAGTCCTAGCTTACTCCACTATCAGCCAGCTTGGCTATATGATGCTGGGATTGGGGACCGGTGGCATAGCTATTGGTATCTTTCACCTGTTTAATCATGCCTTCTTCAAGGCACTATTATTCCTTGGTTCCGGTAGCGTCAATCACGCTACCGGAACCTTTGATATGCGCCAGATGGGCGGGCTGCGCAAGGTGATGCCATGGACATATGCTACCTTCCTTATCGGCTCGCTGAGCATCGCCGGCATCTGGCCGCTCGCCGGCTTCTGGAGCAAGGATGAGATTCTGGTCAGTTCACTGGCAAACCAGCCTGTCCTGTTCTGTCTGGCAATGACAACCGTATTCATGACTGCCTTTTATATGTTCAGGGTGGTATTCCTTACCTTCGGAGGCGAGTATCGTGGCGGTAGCCCCGAGGCTCACGGCAAGCCTCATGAATCACCACGGGTAATGGTTATGCCTATGGTGTTTCTGGCCATCCTGGCTGTGGTCTCCGGTTTATGGAATGTCACCGGACACTTTGACGCCTTTATGGGTCATGGCTCGACACACAGCTTTGTCCAGGGGTTCTTCGGAACTCTAGCCCACCCCCTGCCCTGGATATCGCTAATACTAGCCGGCTTAGGCATTCTTCTAGCCTACGCCATTTATGGTACCAGATGGCTGTCGGCAGAACGAATAGGCAGGCTTTTCAAGCCGCTATACACCCTGTTCTACAGGAAATGGTGGTTTGACGAGCTTTATGAGAAAATCTTTGTGGGCAAGGCTTTAATCAATGGACTCTTCGCTGGACTCCAGCAATTTGACACCCACGCTGTGGATGGGGCAGTAAACGGAGTGGCCAAGGCTACCGCAGCTGGAGGCAGAGCTATCAGGAGAGTGCAAACAGGGCAACTACAGCTCTATGGCATAGCTATCGGTATCGGTATACTGACCATTGCTCTCTGTCTCTATTTCTTTGGATAGGAGTCAACACAGTTGAGTTTTAATTGCCTGACAACCATAATCTTCCTGCCACTGGTGGGGGCGATTCTAATTGCCTTGGTGCCAAAGCTCTCCGGCAAGCTGATTAAGAGTATCTCTGCCGTCTTCACCCTCGTCCCCCTGATACTATCCATCGTTCTCTTCTGTAATTTTGACAGATCACTGGGAGCAGCCGGGGTAATTCAGTTTGAGGAGAAGCTCTCGTGGATACCAGCAATTAACGCTCACTATCACCTGGGTGTTGACGGCTTAAGTCTACCACTAGTATTGCTGATGACTTTCCTTGGCTTCCTGATTGTTCTAATCTCGTGGAAGATTGACCTCAGACCCAGGGAGTACTTCGCCTGGCTATTACTCCTGGAAACAAGCATCCTCGGGGTATTCTGCTCTCTCGACCTGTTACTATTCTTCCTCTTCTGGGAGATAGAGGTCATCCCCATGTATTTCCTGATATCCATCTGGGGAACAGGAAGGAAGGAATACTCAGCGATAAAGTATGTTATTTATACCTTATTCGGTAGCGCCCTGATGCTGGCTGGCATCCTGAGCTTATACTTCACCACCGGCAGCCTCAGCATAATAGAGATAGCCCAAACCGGGCTCGCCCCGTTTGCCGCAGTCATCCCGGTAGCAGCTATCTTCTTCCTTCTTTTCACCGGCTTTGCCGTCAAACTGCCAGTCTTTCCACTACACACCTGGCTGCCCGATGCCCATACCGACGCCCCAACTGCAGGGAGTGTAATACTAGCCGGGGCACTGATTAAGATGGGCGGCTACGGGATGATTCGTATATGCGTCAGTCTCTTCCCACAGGTCGCCAAGGATTATGCCCCTATACTGGTCATCCTAGCAGTAATCAGTGTGCTTTATGGAGCAGCGGTAACCCTGAGGCAAACCGACCTAAAGCGACTAATCGCCTACAGTAGTATCAGCCATATGGGCTATGTGCTACTGGGTATCTTTGCCCTAAGTCAGGTAAGCCTCACCGGGGCTGTACTACAGATGTTCAGTCACGGGGTTATTACCGGACTCCTGTTTGCTATGGCAGGGCTGGTCATACACAACACCGGGCAACGCGACCTCAAAAAGCTCGGGGGACTGGCACGGCAGATACCGGTCATAGCCGTTGTTTTCTCCATAGCCGGTCTGGGTGCCCTGGGATTACCAGCCACCAGTGGCTTCGCTGCTGAGTTTCTGGTTTTTGCTGGCAGCTATTCCAGCACTGCTGTTGCCGGCATCCAGGTTTACACCATCCTAGCAGTGCTGGGTATTGTCATCACCGCTGGCTACATACTGTGGATGTTACAGCGGGTATTCTACGGTCAGGTAATAGAAGAATTTAACGGGGTTGCCGACGCCGATAACCTGGAAAAGGTATACATGTTCGCCCTTGTCGCAGTAATCATGCTGGTCGGCATCTATCCGGCAATTATGACCGATGTTATTAAGCTTGGCATTTTACCTATAACATGAGGAGTAGATTTTGAATCTTGAGCTATTTATACCAGAGCTGAGTTTGGCTGCCTCCGCTATAACAGTCATCCTGCTTGACCTTCTTACTAAACGGAAGGGATTGCTGGTAGCGGTCAGCCTAGTCGGTTTAGCAGTATCCGCTGGCTTCACCGTGGCTATGTGGGGAGGTAGCTCCCAAGCCATATTCAATAATATGCTGGCGGTGGATAACTTCGCCCTCTTCTTCAAGCTACTGTTCCTAGGCATTGCCGCTCTGGTTATCCTAGCCTCGGTGGATTATGTATCCAAGTTTGCTCGCTTCCAGGGTGAGTACTACGCCCTGGTGCTCCTGTCAACGCTAGGTATGATGCTGATGGCAGCCACCACCGAGCTAATCTCCATCTATATTGCCCTAGAACTGACCAGCATCTCGCTTTACATCCTGGCTGGCTTTCTTAAAGACCCCAAGTCAACTGAAGCCGCCATCAAATACCTGCTGATTGGCGCCGTAGCCTCGGCAGTGTTGCTCTACGGCATGGCCCTAATCTTTGGCCTTACCGGGAAAACACAGCTAGGCGAGATTGCCAATGCCATCCAGGCCATGTCTCCACAAACTATTTCAGCCAGCCCAGCCCTTATTCTAGGCATAGTGTCGCTGGTAGCCGGCTTCGGCTTCAAGATTGCGGCTGTTCCCTTTCACATGTGGGTGCCCGATGTCTACGAGGGAGCACCGACACCGATAACCGCCTATCTATCGGTAGGCAGCAAAGCAGCCGGTTTTGCCATCATCCTGAGAGTTTTCTACACTGCCTTCGGGCTTCCAGACTGGTTGAGTCTGGACTGGGGATCAATCTTCGCCGTGCTCAGCGCTATCGGTATGACCCTGGGTAATGTAGTTGCCATCCCCCAGACTAATATCAAACGTATGCTCGGTTATTCCAGCATAGCTCAAGCTGGCTACCTTATGGTAGGGCTCGCCACGGTAGGGCTATCTCCAGTAGCAGACACCCTGGGTCAGAGTGGGCTTCTCTTCTTCCTGGCCAGCTATGCTCTGGCTAATATGGGAGCCTTTACTGCTATTATTGCCATCTCCAATAAAACCAATAGCGACCTGATTGAGGACTACTCTGGAATGGGCAAACGAGCACCGCTACTGGCTCTAGCCCTGACCCTGTGCCTAATCTCACTTATCGGTCTGCCACCAGCCGCCGGCTTTATGGCCAAGTTCTATATCTTCAGCGAGGCCCTACAGCACGGTCTATTATGGCTGGTAATCATAGCGGTAATAAACAGCGTAATATCAGCCTACTACTACCTCAGGGTAGTCAAGGTAATGTGGCTCGGTGAGGCAACCTCCGAAGAAAAAGTGCCTTCCTCCACAGCACTGCGGGTGGCTCTAACCCTCTCCTGCCTCGGTGTCTTAATACTCGGCGTCATCCCCGGTTTCGTAATGAAGCTGGCAGAACTCGCTACCAGCATGCTCGGCTCTTAGGGAATACCAATCTCACTCCCCCCTAAACACCCCCCGATAAACAGCTTCTCCGCTATTTGACTTTTGGCCTACAATAGAGATTAAATAGCCATAGAGGGAGGAAAATATGTCAACAATAGTAAAGAGGATACCGGCCCTGTCCCTGGCTCTAATTCTATCCTTCGCCTTTGCCGGCTGTGCTAATGAAGAACTTACCCGAGATGAGCTAGAAGAGATAGTAGTCAATGCTGCCACTGCCAACGCCGAGGTAGATAGCTGCGCATTTGATATGAGCATGCCAATGACGATAGAGATTATTGGTGGTTCAAGCGCAGGCGAGATGACGATACTAATAGACGGCACCGGTGCCATGGATAACGCCAATGAAAAGATGCAAACGATAATCAGTATGGAGATGAGCATACCCGAGCAAGGCAAACAAGAGATGACGATGGAAATATATATCGTCGGTGACTGGATGTACCTGGGAATGGGCATCCCCGGAGTGGGCGAGCAATGGATGAAGCTAGAGCTGACTGACGAGATATGGAAAGAGCAGGACCAGATTGGCGGGCAGATAGAGCTGCTGGAAACAGCTACCGAGACCAACTTTCTGGGTAGCGAGAGCGTGAGCGGTGTTACCTGCTATGTTATAGAGGTAGTGCCCAGTACAGAAAAGCTAGGTGACCTCCTGAACCAACAAGCCGTCTTTGGTAGCTCGGGTATGAACCTAGACCTCGGAGAGCTTGACATAGCCAGTCTACTTAAGGAAATGTCATTCAAGCAATGGATAGCCAAAGATAGCTACTTTTTGATGAAGTCACAGCTTAATATGCTTATGGAGATGCAGGCTGCAGACCTGGGAGCTACTGAAGAGGAGCTGGAAAAGGTAGTTATGGACATAAACATAGACATGGAGCTCTATGATTACAACCAACCGGTTTCAATCTCGCTACCAGAGGAGGCTCTACAAGCCCCAGAAATGCCCACTGACTATTAGAATAAATACAAGCCTAAGCCCAAAAGGGTAAGTGGCCAGCAAACAGCACGTGGAACTTTTCAAAAAAAGGAGGTAAAAAATGCCAGTAGAATGGGTATGTCCTTTCTTTCCCAACCTAGCTGTAATGTGTCTGGTAACATCTCTAGCGGTGGTGTGGTCAATGGTATGGAAGGGGATAGCCCTGTGGCGTGCAGGCAGGAATTACCACCTCGCCTGGTTCATAGTGCTGCTCATAGTTAATACACTGGGTATCCTGGAAATAATATATATCTTTGCCTTCAGCCGAAAGAAAGACATTTAAAGGATAGAGAGACCATGCCTCGACTCCCCGGCAGCCCAGTCCGGGTTTGGTGATTATCTACCCCTCCAAATGGGCTTCCTCTTCTCATTGAAGGCCTGTATCCCCTCAATCTGATCCTCGGTGCCAATGTTCTCCCGACGGATATGCTCACCGTGCTCCATCGCCAGCTCCAGAGGCATATCAAGCCCATCTAATATACATTGCTTTGTCCCTCTTACCGCCAGGGGTGCTGAGTGCTCCACGATTGCCTGCGCTATTTCCCTCGCCCGCTCCATAAGCTGCTCAGGGGGCACAACCTCACTCACCAACCCTACCTGGTAAGCCCTTTGAGAGCTCATTCTATCAGCACTCCCCATTATAGCCATCCGCAATGCCAGCCCCACCGGGATGCGCCGGCTCAGTTGAATCTGCTCATGACTGGAAACAAGCCCAACTGCTACATGAGGATCCCAAAATTCGGCGTTTTCTGAAGCAATAACTATATCAGGCTCGATAACGAAATCCAAACCGGCCCCGGCACACATCCCGTTGACAGCAGCAATAACCGGCTTTGTTACCTTATGCATACGGGGGCCACCGGACAACCTGTCAAGGGGAGCATCCTCACGTCTGAATCTGGTCATAGGTATTTTACCACCCCCCATCTCCTTTACATCCCCCCCTACACAATACGCCCTTCCGGCACCGGTGAGGATAGCTACCCACGCATCATCATCATGCTCAAACTCCTGCCATGCCTCCCCCAGCTCCCCCCACATTTCAAACGTCTCTGCATTTAACCTATCCGGCCGG
>DAOUMH010000046.1:0-1982 GCA_034411815.1 Dehalococcoidales bacterium
GAAAAAATACCCCTTTGCCTTCTCCACAGAAGCATCTATAAATCTCGCTGACGATGAAGAGCTAATGCGGTTGATGGTCAAGGCAGGATTCAACACGGTATTTGTTGGTATCGAAACTCCCAATGAAGAAAGCCTGGCCGAGTGTAACAAGCTACAGAACAAAAACCGCGACCTAGTTACCTCAGTTAAGATTATTCAAAATCATGGACTGGAGGTGCAGGGGGGATTTATTGTCGGTTTTGATAGTGACCCGGTCTCCATCTTCAAAAGCCAGATTAACTTCATTCAGAAGAGTGGAATCGTCACCGCCATGGTCGGTCTGCTAAACGCTCCTCGCGGCACCAGACTATACAACCGTCTTAAGCAGGAGAACCGCCTATTAAAGAGCTTCTCCGGCGACAACACCGACTGCTCTCTCAACTTCATTCCCAAAATGAACTACGAAACACTGATTAATGGCTACAGGCATGTCCTGAACACCATCTATTTACCCAAACAGTATTACAAACGGGCCAAAACATTTCTAAAGGAGTATAAGCCCCAAAAAAGAAGGGGGATATCCCAGATTCAGTTTTACCATGTCAGGGCATTTATTAAATCTATGTGGTTCCTGGGTATCAGGGAAAAGGGAAGAAGGTATTACTGGAGGCTGCTTGCTTACACCCTGTTGAGGTATCCCCGGTCATTTGCTCTATCGGTGAGTCTCTCTATCTTCGGGTTCCATTTCCGCAAGGTTGTTGAGCAATATGTCAGCCCACCGATTGTGGATACCCCGGCACTGAAGAGGTAAAGGTTATACTTATAATCTGGACAGGTTGGGGTCAGTTTAATGAACCAAGCCAAGGTAGGTATCATCAACGTCACCGGCTACGCCGGAGTTGAGCTAGCACGATTGCTCTATCAGCACCCGCAGGTGGAGCTTACCTCAGTTACCGGACGGAGCACCTCCGGGCAGAAGCTAGGCAAGGTGTTCCCGCACCTAGCCAGTATAGACCTGGGTATTGAAGCAGAACTGGGAGAGGTTGATTTAGCCTTCTCAGCCATGCCCCACAAGGAGAGTGCCAAAGAGGTTATACCACTGCTTAACCGCGGTATAAAGGTAGTGGATATCAGCGCCGACTTCAGGCTGAAGGAAGCCGCAGAATATCCGAACTGGTATGGCTTTACTCACCCGTCTCCACAACTGCTTGAACAGGCAGTGTATGGCTTAACCGAGCTATACCGCCCCCAGATTGCCGCTGCCCAACTGGTGGCTAATCCGGGGTGCTACCCCACCGGAGCCATTCTGGCTCTAGCCCCGGCAGTAAAGGCAAACCTGATTGAGCCCGACATTATTATTGACAGCAAGTCCGGCGTATCCGGAGCCGGCAGGACCATCAGCCTGAAAACCCACTATCCGGAGGCCAATGAAAGCACCACTGCCTATGCTCTAGACGGGCACAAACACCTGCCTGAGATTGTCCAGGAGCTAAAGTGGCTTAACCCCAAACGGTCGCCCTCGGTGACCTTTGTTCCCCACCTGATTCCGATGACCAGAGGAATACTGACCACCTGCTATGCCTCTCCAGTCTTGGGCAAGATTGCCGCCAGCAAAAAGGGAAGGGAGGAGCTATTTCAACTCTACCTGGACTTCTATAAGGATGAACCCTTCGTGAAGATAGCAGAAGCTCCACCCCACACCAAGCACACCTGGGGAAGTAACCTCTGTCTCATCTACCCCACCGTTGACTACAAGACAGGGAAGCTTATCGTCATTAGCTGTATTGATAACCTGGTAAAAGGCGCCGCTGGTCAAGCCATCCAGAATATGAACCTCATGCTCGGCTTGCCGGAGACCACCGGGCTCAAGGCGCTGGCGATTTACCCCTAAGGGGGGGGATACAGGGTGAGGTCAACAACAACCATATATACGCATCTGGATCTGGACAAGGATGTAAGCACCATGGCTGGCTATTACTCCCCACAGAAAGAAGTAAGGCTGA
>DAOUMH010000047.1:0-5012 GCA_034411815.1 Dehalococcoidales bacterium
GCAGCAATAAGGGGTGGGGTATAGATGTCCATACGCCCACTGGTGGTAGGGCCGGCGGAGCCGATAATGTGGCCCGGCTTGGCTGGGGAAGGCCCCATATAATATATAGTTTGCCCTTTGACCTCAAGGGGTAACCTCTCACCCTTATCCAGGCTTTGAATGAGCCTCTGGTGGGCAGCGTCGCGGGCGGCATAGATAACCCCGGAAATCAGGACCCTGGTGCCTGCGGTCAATTTCTCTATCGTTTCAGCGGCAATTGGTGATGTGATATTTATCTACCTCACCCCCTTTAATACTTTACAGTATTGCTTCTTTATGGCGGGCACTGTGGCACTGGAGATTGACGGCTACCGGAAGGCTGGCAATGTGGGTGGGCATAACCTCGGCGTGCACCGCCAGGGCGGTAGTGCTGCCACCGAAACCCAGCGGCCCGATACCCAGGGCATTAACGCGAGCCAGGGTCTCTCTCTCAAGCTCGGCAATCTCAGGGTCGGGGCTTGGTTTAGCCACCTCTCGCAGTAACGCCTTCTTGGCCAGTAGCATCGCCTTTTCCGAGGTGGCGCCTATACCCAGACCGATGGTCAGCGGTGGGCATGGGTTGCCCCCGGCCTCGTTGACGGTTCTTACCACCAGGTCAATAATGCCCTGCCTGCCGTCCGCGGGCTTGAGCATGGCCAGTCGGCTCATATTCTCGGCACCGCTCCCCTTGGGCATAACTATAATCTTGAGCCGGTCGCCGGGGGTTATCTCGGTATGAATAATAGGGGGGGTGTTATCCCTGGTATTTATCCTGTCTGAGAACGGGTGGCTGACTATGGATTTTCGCAGATAGCCTTGAGCATAGCCCTGGCGCACCCCTTCTTCTACCGCCTGATACAGGTCACCGCCGGTGAGGTGGGTTTCCTGACCTATCTCAAGGAAGACAACTGCCGTGCCGCAGTCCTGGCATAGGGGGAGGTGCTCCTGTTTGGCGATTCGGGCGTTTTCCAGGAGCTGGCTTAGAACCTCTCTGCCTAGCTCGGACTCCTCGGTCTGCCGGGCTTGTTTGAGAGCAGCCAGCACATCCTCACCTAGCTCAAAGTTTGCCTCTTGACAGAGCCTGGCTACAGTCTGGGTAATGGAACTGACCTTGATTTCTCTCACTGGGGTCTATCCGCCTTAGTCTCTTTATCCTCAGCTTAGTTTCATAGTGTCTATGAGCTGCTTTACTGCCTCGGCTGACTTATTTAGTGCCTGCTTTTCCTCTGCGGTTAGGTCTAGTTCTATTATCTGCTCCATGCCGTTCTTGCCCAGTTTTACCGGCACACCGATGACGGTATCACTGATTCCGTATTCTCCCTGTAGGTAGGTAGCACAGGGCAGGGTTTCCTTCTTATCCAGGATTATAGCCTCAACCATCTGAGCGACGGCGGCTGACGGAGCGTAAAAGGCGCTGCCCGTTTTGAGCAAGCCGACAATCTCAGCCCCGGCGTTTACCGTGCGCTCCACCAGCTTGCCAATTGTTTCCGGAGGCAGGATTTCGGTTAGCGGCTTGCCGTTAACCGTAGATAGCCTGGGGATAATAACCATATTCTTACCGTGTTCCCCGAGAACACAGGTCGATACGTCTTCTACCGGTACCTTAAGCTCGGCGGCGATGAAGCTGCTCAATCGGGCGGCATCCAGGACACCGGATAAGCCAAGCACTCTACTTCGTGGAAACTGGGCGGTGCGAGCAGCCAGATAGGTCATCGCTTCCAGTGGATTGGTAACCATAATAATAACGCAGTTAGGCGAGTAGCTGGCTACATTACGAGTAACCTCGGTAATAATTTTCGTATTAACCGGCAACAGCTCATCCCGGGTTACGCCCGGTTTTCTGGCTAAGCCAGAGGTAATGACTACCACATCCGAGTTAGCCGTTTCCTGATAGCTATTGGTGCCTGTAAGGTGGGAGTTGAAGTCGAGGATGGGTGCTGACTCAAGGATGTCCAGAGCCCTGCCCTGAGGCAGACCCTCGATAACATCTACCAGGACTATATTAGCGTAGTCCCTCTCAGCCAGCCGTTGGGCACAGGCAGAACCGACGCTTCCGGCACCGATGATGCTTACCTTTCTGGTGGTATTTGCTGGTCTCACCCCTTTATCCCTCCTCCTTTTTGGCCTTGGGCTTTACCTCTGGGGGTGGGGTCTCCAGACCATACTTCCACTTCAGGAAGCGCAACCCGGTAATAGGGTAGAGGGCACTGATGAGCACATCACCGATATCCTGGGTAATATACTTTACTGCTTCCTTTGCCGCATCCAGTTCCGGCTCAATCATATCGGCGGCCCGGTAGGTAATGGGGGTTTTACCCCGCTTGTAGTGTTTAAGTACTATTTCTTGAATCTCAGGGTCTATAGGGGCTGGTGGTTTGCCATACAGTCCGTAGACATAGTCTTGCACCTGGCGTGATACCAGCTTGTACCTGCCGACGACGACATTCTGAACGGCTTGGACCCCTATAATCTGGCTGGTGGGGGTAACCAAGGGTGGGTAGCCTAGCTCTTTGCGGACTCGCGGTATCTCCTTATATATCTCATCAATTCTATCCAGGATACCACCCTCTCGTAGCTGAGATACTAGGTTGGATATCATACCGCCGGGGATCTGGTGTGTCAGCACGCCTGTGTCAATAACTGCCGTTCGGGTGGTATTCAGAAAGCCCTGATATTTAGGGGTTATAGACTCAAAATACTGCCCCAGCTTGGCGAGATGAGCCAAGTCTAGCCCGGTGTCTCTGGGGGTTCCCTGGAGGGCGGCTACAATGGGCTCAACGGCTGGGTGTGAGGAGCGTAAGGCAAGGGGTGCCAGGGCAGTATCAATGGTATCTACCCCGGCTTCAATAGCCTTTAGACAGCTCATGGATGCCATGCCACTGGTGTAGTGAGTGTGTAGTTGCACCGGTATCTTTAGCACCTGCTTGAGTGCTTTAATCAGCTCATAGGCATCGTCAGGGGCAATAAGCCCGGCCATATCCTTGATGCACAGGCTGTCAGCCCCCATATCTTGAAGGATGCGTGCCTTGTTGATGTAATAATCAAGGTTATATACGGCTCCCCCCATCTTGGGCTCGGTAAGGGAGTAGCATATTGAAAGCTGGGCATGCTTACCGCATTCTTTGATTGCCTTCAGACAGGTCTCAAAGTTACGTTCATCGTTAATAGCATCAAATACCCTGAAGATATCAATGCCTACTTCAGCGGCGTGATATACAAAGGCGGTAACCACATCGTCGGCATAGTGACGATAGCCCACCAGGTTCTGCCCTCTGAGCAGCATCTGGAGGGGGGTATCGGGCATCAGTTTTTTCAGGATGCGGGGCCTCTCCCAGGGGTCCTCATTCAGAAACCTGGTGGCAACATCAAAGGTAGCCCCACCCCAGACCTCCATAGAGTAGAATCCGGCTTTATTCATCTCCTCGGCAATGCCTTCCATATCCTCAGTCCGCATTCGCGTAGCTAATAAGGATTGATGCCCATCACGGAAGGTGACATCTGTAATTTTTAGCGGATTCTTCACATTTGCTCTCTTCTGTTTGTCCTGTGTCATCATTCCAGACCACCGTGCCTCCCGAGTAGAATTTACCTGCAGGTATGCAAAATCATATCATCTTATCTGATAAACTGACAAGTTTGCCCTTCGGTGTTGGTAGCTGTCTCTATTGGGGGTGTGTTCTCCGGCGATGATACTTGATAAATAGTGAAAGGGTGCTAAAATGTGAGTGGTGACATCATACGAAGGAGGTCAAATGGGCTTTGAACCTGTAGTAGCCTATCTTAGTCTTGGCTCAAATATGGAAAATCGTCAGGATAGCCTGGAGAGGGCTCTGGAGCTTCTGTCGCGAAGATTGCGGATAGAAAAGGTTTCGTCTATATATGATACCGAACCCGTAGGCAATACCAGTCAGCCCCGCTTCCTGAACTTGGTGTGCCAGGTTTATACCCGGCTGGCGCCGAGCGGGCTGCTGGCCCTGGCTAAGGGTATTGAGACCAAGCTGGGTAGGGTAGCCGGTAGCTCCAAGGCCCCCCGTCCTATTGATATAGACATCCTGTATTACGGGGATCAGGTTATTGAAACCCCCGAGCTGGTTATCCCCCACCCCAGACTGACGGAGAGGGCTTTTGTTCTGGTGCCTCTGGCCGAGATTGCCCCCGATGTGGTGCACCCTGTAGCTAAGAAGACTGTTAAGGATCTGTTGAGCGAGGTAACTGAGGTGCAGGGCGTCCTCAAGTGGGAGAATGGTTAAGGGGATAGAATGTATCAGATATCTGTAGAGCAGCACTTTGACGCTGCCCATTTCCTGCGTGGCTATCAGGGTAAGTGTGAGGCTCTGCACGGACATCGTTTCCGGGTGGTGGTAAAGATAGGAGCCTCCGGTGTTAACGATATAGGCATAGCCTATGATTTTACTGAGCTAAAGCGGCACCTCGGGGATATTGTATCCAGGTTTGACCACTCCTGCCTCAATGACGTGCCGCCGTTTGATAAAATAAACCCTTCCTCGGAGAACATTGCTGCCACCATCTACAGTGAGCTCAAGCCTAGATTGGCTGGTGCCCCTGTTTCCCTCTCCTGTGTGGAGGTATGGGAGTCCCCCCGGAGTGGCGTTAGCTACAGTCCGGACTAATCGCTCTGGTCTGGCGGCAGCAGATTGGGGATGGCGTCTATGATAGGGTAGTGCTGGGCGCACTTGGGACAATACAGGGAGCCGGTAACTACCTCCTCCCCGTTATCCTCCTCCACCCCGAGCTCGAGCTTTCCCTTGCACATCGGACAGACCAGAATATCCATCATCTCTTGTTTCATGGTCTAGATTATAGCACGTTTGCCTTAGCTTTTCAGTTAGATAGCAATTAGCTGACCTTCAGCCGGTGTCTCTGGGTGTGGTTGGTAGCGGGGGTTGGATTCGAACCAACGACCTTCGGGTTATGAGCCCGACGAGCTGCCACTGCTCCACCCCGCGCTGTCCATCCTCTGCTCAGGTTTTGCT
>DAOUMH010000048.1:0-6016 GCA_034411815.1 Dehalococcoidales bacterium
GCAATGCCCCATCGCCTGTCTGTGGGAAGTGGTAAGGTAATGCTTAACGCCATAATGGTTGAGGTGGCTGATGATAGCGGTCGGGCAAAAGGTATTGGGCGGATTTACAGGGAGGTGGAGTAGTAGTGTCTGGGGTTGACCTCCACATCCATTCTACTGCGTCTGATGGCCGATTCAGTCCGGCGGATGTCGTTCGCAAATCGGTGGAGAATGGGTTGACCGTAATTGCTCTGGCTGACCATGATACAGTGGAGGGTATTGCTCCTGCCCTGGCTGCTGCCAGTGCCTTTCCTCGGTTAAGGGTCATACCTTGCATTGAGATTAGTACCGATGTCCCCAATGGTGAAGTTCATGTTCTCGGCTACTTTATAGATTATACTGACCATGATTTGTTAGCTACTCTAGAGGGAATGCGAGACTCTCGGCGGAAACGGGCGCTAGGCATGATTGCTAGGCTAGGTGATTTGGGTATGCACATTGACTGGGAGCGGGTTCGGGCGATAGCCGGCGGCGGTTCTATAGGGCGCCCCCACATTGCTCAGGCTATGTTGGAGAAGGGTTATATAGCCTCATTCAAGGAGGCGTTTACCAGGTATATTGGTAGGGGGGGGGCTGCCTATGTTGAGCGGGAGAAGATGACCCCGCAGGATGCGGTTAGGCTGGTGTTGCTGGCTAACGGGTTACCGGTATTGGCACACCCGCTAACTGTTAGTGACCCGGAGGCGATGATTATTGAGTTGACGGTGGCCGGGCTGGTGGGCATTGAGGCTTATTATAATGCCTATACTGCTGATGAGGTTAATAGGCTGGTCAGCCTGGCTGATAGGCATAATCTTGTTGCCACCGGTGGCAGTGACTACCATGGTCTGGATGACAGCAACGAGACTATGATTGGTGGTGTTGATGTGTCGCTGGAGTCGGTGGAGCAGCTTATAGCTCTGGCAGAGCAGCGAGCACCGAGATTAGCTAACTTGTAGAGTAGGGAGTCTATGGCTATTAAGTTTGGACTGCTGATAGTAGCCGCCTACCTTCTGGGTTCAGTGCCAATTGCCTATATAGTCGCTAGGTGGGTTCGGGGGATAGATATCAGGCAATACGGCAGTGGCAATGTGGGAGCATCGAATGTAGTAACAGTTGTTTCTAAGTGGTGGTCTGTTCCTGTAATCCTTTTTGATTTAGGCAAGGGGGTGGTGTTGGTTTGGGTAGCTCAGCTATTAGGTCTGGGTGTTGCCCAGCAGGTAGCAGTGGGTTTGGCGGCGATTATCGGGCATAACTGGCCGGTTTTCCTTGGCTTTAATGGTGGTAGAGGGTGGTTGACACTCGTTGGTGTGGCTCTCTTTCTGGCACCGGGGCCGACGCTGATATTACTGGTATTTGCCTTCCTTTTTGCTATATTCCGACAGCTAGCCCTGGGGGCGATTTTGGCGGTGGCAGCTTTACCTGTGTTTAGCTGGTTTCTCGCCCAACCCTTTGGCATTGAAGAGCCCTTACCGGTTACCATTGGTTTTCTGGTTATATTTTTGATAACCGTGCTCAGGCGATTAACGGCACCGCAGACTCCAGTTACTGCTTCGGTAAGCCGGGGACAGCTAATCGTTAATCGTCTGCTTTTTGACCGCGACATAAGGGATAGAGAAGCTTGGATACACCAGTTACCACCTAGGGTAAGTTCAGGCAAGCAGCAGGAGAAGCGGAAGAAGGGTTGATTGTTGTATAATGAAGTGTGCCATTCATACTGATGTTGAAACCAACCTGAGGTGTGGTAAGTGTGGTAAGCCGATATGTCCTAAGTGCTTGGTGCAAACACCAGTGGGAGCCAGGTGCCCGGATTGCGCTAAGCTCTATAGGCTACCAACTTTTCGGGTTTCCACTAAATACTACCTGAGGGCGGTGGGAGCCGGGTTAGGGATGGCGGTTGTTTGTGGTGCTGTCTGGGGGGTAGTGGCGGGTTTGGTGTCTTTCTTCTACCTTAATTTACTGTTGGCTTCTGGAGTTGGCTATGTCACCGGGGAGGTGATTAGCCTTGCGGTTAACCGAAAGCGTGGTAGGTGGTTGGCTGCCATTGGCGGTATAGCTGTAGCAGCAGGCTATGTGGTCAGTCTCTGGTCTGCCAGCGTTCCGTTTGGTATGCCCTTCCAGTGGATAACTCATTTTGGGATGGTTAACATAATTGTTGACTTAATAGCCTTGGCTCTGGGTATTTTTATGGCTGTCAGCCGTCTGCGCTGAGCGAAATATCAGCCTAGATAGGAGATGCAAAAATGATTCCATCTCGAGAAATATTCTGGAACATCCAGTATGGTGAGTTGCTTTACCTGATAGGCACAGTTGTGATTGGCATTTTCATTTATGCCATATACCGTCGCTACAAGTTCTGGCGGTTGGGCAGGCCGGCTAACAGGTTTAATCACCTGTGTAAGAGGACTTGGGCGTTTATCGTTACTGCCGTAGTGGATGGTTTATTCCATCGCAAGTTTTTCGGGGTGGCTCCCAGCCTGGACCATAGGCGGCTTTCTTCCGGTGATCTTTTACCTGAAGCGGCTCGCGGCCGGGGGCGTGGGTTTCCTTCTTTTAAGGACTTTATACCTAGGGAGTTTTATCCTAGGGAGTTTTATCCCGGGATAGCTCATCTTCTTGTCTTTGGCGGATGTGGCATACTGCTACTAGGCGCCTTTATGGATTTTATTAGCCATTACTTCTTTCACTTTATGCATGGCAACTTCTATCTGGTCTATTCGATAGTTGTTGATGCTTTTGGCATACTGGTTCTGATTGGGGTAAGCCTGTTTGTCGTCAGGCGCTATATTCAGAAACCGGATAGGTTGGATAATACCGTTGATGATCTGGTGGCTCTCAGCTTGATCTCTCTGGTCGTAGTCACCGGTTTTTTTGTTGAGGGATTTCGCATTGCTGCCACTGAACTGAAGACCACCCCGGCTTGGGCAGCATGGTCTCCCGGGGGCTTCATCCTGGCTCAGGCTTTCAGCGGTTTAAGCCAGGATACCCTGTTGACCTGGCATCGGATTATATGGTGGTTGCATATGCTTATCGGCTTTGGAGCGATAGCCTATGTTTCCCTCTACTGGAACAGGCTGTGGCATATACTGATTTCCCCCCTGAATGTGTTCTTCAAGTCTTTGGAGCCTAGGGGGGCATTGGTTCCTATAGATTTGGAGACCGCAGAGACCTTTGGTGTGAGCAAGGTCGAGGATTTTACCTGGAAGCAGCTGATGGATCTGGACGCCTGTACCCGGTGTGGTCGGTGTCAGGATATCTGCCCGGCTTACAATAGCGGCAAGCCTTTATCACCCAAGAAGATGACCCAGGATATCAGGGCTAACTGGTTGGAGAGAGCCCCTGCTCTGCTCGGAGCTGGTGGTAAAGAGGGAGATGCCGGAAATGGAGGACGGGCTCTTATCGGCGATTCAGTAACCGAGGATGAGATATGGGATTGTACCACCTGCCGTGCTTGCCAGGAGGTATGCCCTGTCGGTGTGGAGCATGTTGATAAAATTATTGATATGAGGCGTAGTTTGGTGCTGGAAGGGGCGTCACTTCCTGAGACAGGCGAGGGAGCTCTCAGGAGTATTGAATCCAGGGGGCATCCATGGCGAGGGACCACTTTGACCAGAACTGATTGGACCGAAGGGCTTGATGTAAAGATTCTAGCTGAGGATAGTGATGTTGACGTATTGTTCTGGGTGGGTTGTACCGAGGCTTTGGAAGAAAGGAGTACCAAGATAGCTCAGGCTGTTGCCAAGGTGCTGAAGCTGGCCGGGGTTAACTTCGGTATCCTGGGTGTTGAGGAGAGTTGCTGCGGTGATCCTGCCCGTCGCCTGGGTAACGAATACCTCTTCCAGATACAGGCTCAGAAAAATATTGAGCTGTTGAAGGGTTATAATGTGAAGAAGGTAGTTACTGCCTGTCCTCATTGCTTTAATATGCTCAAGAACGAGTATCCTCAGTTCGGCGGAGAGTTTGAGGTTATTCACCACACCGAGTTTATTGCCGACTTGATGGAGGAGGATAAGCTGAGAATTATCAAGGGCAGTAGTGGAGTGATAACCTATCATGACTCTTGTTATCTGGGGAGATATAACGCTATTTACGAACCGCCGAGGCGGATTCTGAATAGCTTGCCTGACGTTGACCTGGTTGAGATGGAGCGTTGTCTTGAGCGCGGATTTTGCTGTGGTGCTGGTGGTGGTCACTTGTGGCTGGAGGAGCAGAGAACAGGGCAGCGGATTAGCGAGATGCGAACCGAGCAGGCGAGGGCAGTTCAGGCGCAATTAATAGCTACTGCCTGCCCCTACTGCTTGCAGATGTTTGAGGATGCCATAAAAGCAATGGCGGCTGAGGAATCGCTGCGGGTTTTGGATATTGCTGAGATGGTAGCCGAGTCAGCAGCATATCGTCCTTCTTCTAAATAATGCCTTGGCTATGCTGAAGAGCTTTCTCTAGAGGGGGATTGGTTTGTGCCCTTTGAGCGGGGGTTGGTTATCTGGGGTGGTGTCGCTATGCCTTCCGGCTGCAGTTTTTCGTTTCCCGGTGTTTAGCTGGTCAGTATACCTGAGCCTTTCCGTACTTCTTGCGCAGCACCTGCTTGGGGACCTTGCCCATAGAGTTATGGGGTAGCTTGTCTACAAAGATTACAGCACTGGGTCTTTTACAGCTAGCCAACTTGTTTTGACAGTACTCGATTATCTCTTCAGGGGTGCTTGTTTCTTTTGGCTTGAGGACTACTATGGCTATGGGTTGCTCGCCCCACTCCTCGTTAGGAACGCCAATTACCGCCGCCTCTTCAATTTTTGGGTGCGAGTGCAACACAGCTTCGACTTCTTCGGGGCAGATGTTTTCCCCGCCCCTTATAATCATGTCCGTTGTCCTGCCGGCCAGGAAAAAGTAGCCATCTTCATCTCTGTAACCCATATCACCGGTGTGGAGCCAACCGTCTCTGTCTATTGTCTTGCCTGTTTTTTCCTGATCTCCCCAGTAGCCGGTCATTACCATGGGGCCTCTCGCTACAATCTCGCCCACCTGCTCCGGAGGTAGCTCGTTGCCTTGCTTATCAACTATCTTCATTTCAACATCGGACAAGGGCTTGCCGATAGAAGAGAGCCTTCTTAGTTTCTTTTCCCTTTCTTCCTTGGTTCCGGTGACGACATGGTCTTCAGGGTTCAGTGTGGTGATGGTGGCTGCTGTCTCCGTTTGGCCAAAGGCGTTTATCAAGCTGACGCCGGGGAAGGCTTCCATCACCTTTTTGATAATTTCAAGAGAGGTAGGAGCAGCCCCGTAGGTTATGATTTTTATACTGCTCAGGTCATACTTGCCGAAATCGGGATGGTCTATCAGTTGCTTGAGCATGGTGGGGACCATCATGGCCCGGTTGGCCTTCTCGGTTTCCACCAGCTTCATCCATTCTACGGGATCAAACTGCCGCTCCATTATCAGGGTTCGGCCCCCGTAGACTGCTGCCAGCATTGCTTGAATCCCGGCCACGTGGTATAGGGGAACAGCGAGGATGTTTCTTTCTTCCATGTCCGGGTCGGCTGGGGTTACATACTCCAGCACATAGCTGGCAAAGCTGTTGTGAGATAGAATGACCCCCTTAGGCTGGCCTGTGGTGCCGGCAGTATATGTGAGGATAGTGGGGTCATCGTCGTCAATATCGGTAACCACTTCCTGTGCCGGTGACAAAATCATATCTTCATAGGACAGCATGCTGTCCTCTTTATTCTCTATAGATATGAAATTTTTCACTGAGGTTAGCTCGGGACGTATGAGTTTTATTAGGTCAATGTAGCGCTGGCCGACGAGCAGGGTATTAGCTTCTGAGCTGTTGAGTAAATAGGTCAGCTCCTCTCCCTTGGCCCTGAAATTTAGCGGTGTGTAGATAGCTCCCAGCTTGGCTGTGGCAAAATAGGTCTCCAAATGTTGGTTACAGTTGACCTGTAGTATGGCTACTCTATCGCCCTTGTTTATCCCCAGCTTTGATAACGCATTAGCCAGCCTGTTT
>DAOUMH010000049.1:0-2439 GCA_034411815.1 Dehalococcoidales bacterium
TTCAAAAACATTGCATGCCGAAGTGGCGGAATGGCAGACGCGCTACGTTCAGGGCGTAGTGTCCGTAAGGGCATGGGAGTTCAAATCTCCCCTTCGGCACCATTATTTGGCGCTTGTAGCTCAGTTGGATAGAGCGCAGCCCTGCGGAGGCTGAGGCCGTGGGTTCGAGCCCCGCCAAGCGCGCCAGTCGTGGGCGGTTAGCTCAGTTGGTTAGAGCACCTGCTTTACACGCAGGGGGTCAGAGGTTCAAGTCCTCTACTGCCCATTTTGTCACACCTCAGCCCACGAAGGTAGACTCATATCTAAGTTTGAATAACCAAAGATACGAGGAGACCTAAGATATGAGGCGAAGGATTATCGGGTAATCCTTAACGAACAGGTTTTCGATAACCAAATTTCCTTCATCAGCGCTCGTTATCAGTTCCTGATTAATGCCACCCAAGACATCAATGGCTGTCACCTTTTGAGCTGAAAATTCCGGGAAGGTCAGAGTAGCCTCTATGCTAGGGTTACCCTCCGTTGCCACACCATCTGTCCATAGAGCAATGAGTTCATCGCCGTTCGGTAGGGAAAAAGCGTAACTCTGGATGTTCTCCGCAGCACTCTCTATCCCAACTGATAGATCTATCGGTTCCGCACCAGCCATGATTGTACCAAGGTTCTGAATGCTTTTATATATCTCAGGCTTATCCTCTAAAAGTATTGTTGTAACAGCAACATCCACCCCCAAGTGCATTACAATACTGCGGGTAAGGTACTTCGCACTCTGGATCTCACCATATGTAGGCCAGCCTCCTATGGATTGGTCGTGAGTTTGCCAGTGTATCTCATCGGCCACATACTCTCCAGTGAAGCCATGAGCAGAAGCTGTCTCCTGAATCTCTTGTACCATTGACAAGTACTTATAGTAATATTGCCTGTGTCCATCATATTCCGGTGATGACCCATACATCGGATGCCAGGAAACAGCGTCCACCAGAGGCATTATGTCTGATTCGAGGATGGCAAACAGGTACTCTTCGGATCTCGTATCGATAAGGCTGCTGGTACCACCGACAACTATTTTCGCCTCCGGGTACTCCTGACGGATGACCGGCACAGTTTGTTTCACCAGATTTATATAGTCCTCTACCTCTATCCACTGGATTCTGTCTGTAAGATTAGGCTCATTCCAGATTTCGTAGTACCGGATACGATCCTTAAAATGATTGACAATGAACCGGACGAAATTGAGATAACGCTGTATCTCGTCTTCTGACTTGAACCTGGGATATTGCACCTCCCCTCCCTGCGCCGCATAATCTTCGTCCCAAAAAGAAAGCACGTAGGTAATCGTTACGCCGTTCTCAGCAAGGCTGGTTATGAATTCATCGTGATTCAGGTCAATAGAGAATTCGGGTCTATGCTTGGCCATACCAGCAAGGAGATCGGGGTTAGGAGAATCCATAGACTTAATCGCCAAGCGAGCATGCTTAATACCCAGTTCAAGAATGTAGTTGATATCCAAGACCCCATCCGGAAAGATTCCTTGACCTCCGGGACCCCAGAGACAATGAGCGTGAATCCCTATTCGGTTGTCCTCAATTTCCGGTGAGGTCAAAGACTGAAGCTGAGTTTTAGGGAGCTCGTTTCCTTCCTGGAGCACTTCTGTATCTATCACCACTGCCGGGGTACAAGACGTCAGTAAAAGGAGAAGAACCATAAAGCCAGCTACCAAAACAGGAGTTTTGAACGAAAAACGATCCTTGTGATTCCGATGTCTCACGACCATAGACGTTCCCTGCAAATTGCTGCCTGGTTAACATTAAGCCAGAATGTGCAGACCTATCTTTGCCACTTACCAAAGGACAGCCGATATAGTAAATAGTCCCAAGAGTTTCCCAGTAGGTTGCCCACTCGAATCATTCGAAGTATTAAGTGAATGGCCTCTGACTTTTCAACGCCGTGTGTCTGCTGTAACTTTAAGACAGCCTCTGGGGCAGGATTGGCATCAGATTCAGCCCAGTGCTGCGCATAGATTACGGCCACAGCCTCCTCTTCCGGACAATTACCAACATCTCCTGATATTAGCTGGCTGATCTCTTCCGGGGGATCCCGTTTTTCAATGCTTGTTTGGCATGGAAGTAGGAACAATAGCGGCAGCCATTCACTACGCTTACAGCCAGCATAAGCCTCCCCTGAAAAGCGGGAGAGATCAGGCCCCTTATTTTTACTTCCTTCAGTCGTTTCCTGTTTCTACTAAGGAAGCACAGATCAGCGAAGAATTCCCTCGAGCTACCATATGTTCTCTTATTGAATTTCATAGCAAATACGGTTGTACTCAGATAGCCATAATAAGATGAATAATACGAATGGATAATGACAGTATAGCCTTGTCAAGTGGAAAAGTCATCCTAGGTACAAAGGCGAAGCCCCTTCTGCTTACATAACTTTTCATCT
>DAOUMH010000050.1:0-17989 GCA_034411815.1 Dehalococcoidales bacterium
GCGTCTCACCGGGGGCCGGCTTTCGCCGCCTGCAAGCAGATAATAGATGATATAAAGGACTTCCATAGGTTATGGAAAAGGGAAGTTCGCAGGTAGAAATCCTTGCCGTTTCTCAATGTGGTGTTGAAAAAAGGGTTGACGACCTCATCCGTGAAGAAGAGGTTGTTGTCAGAATAGGTAAAGAGACTCGTAGGTTCTACTGCATTCCGACCGATTTAGAAGCCATGATAGTCGGCAATTTGAAGGCGAGGGGTATAGAACCTTCCTTATCCAGGGTGAGGAAAATTGTCGATAATGAATATAATGTTGACCTTTCATCTGTCAAAGGGTTGATAAAAAATCCTCGCAAGTGCGAATCCGATAAGAAATTGACCGAACAAGAGGTTTTTAGTTCGGTAAAGACACTTAATGAAAACAGCTTCCTGTTCCAAAAAACAGGCTGCACCCATGTTGTCGGAGTTTGCGGAAGCCGGCAGGTTTTTGTAGAGGATGTGAGCAGGCATTGTGCCATAGACAAGGCTGTAGGCCTGGCGGTTAAAGATGGCATCGATTTATCGGACAGCCTGTTGGTTACCTCTTGCCGACAGACGGCCTCCACGATAAAGAAGGCTATTTTTTGCGGAATACCGGTGGTTATAAGCGTTGCCGCTCCCACGAACCTAGCTGTCAGAGAGGCTGTTGAATACGGGATAACACTCATAGGGTTTGCCGGTTTGGAGAGGTTCAACATATATTCCCACCATTGGAGAATAGAGCTCGGAAACACCTGAAGCGAGAGTCATATCTTGTTGCATTGTTACCTCTTTTGGTAGCAGGATTCTTCCTGAGCGGGTCAATCCGCGAAGGTTCAGACCTTACTGCTGGTTCCGTGGGTTTGGTTGGTGTCAGACGGCTTTTTGAAAGTAATAGCCGACCCCGGGTTCGGTTATGATATATCTGGGTAGAGTAGGGTCTGGCTCTATTTTCTGGCGCAGGTGTGAGGTGTAGATGCGGACATAATCTACATCGTCGGTATATTCCCATCCCCACACCTTTTCTAGGAGTTGCTTGTGGGTAAGGATGCGGCCGGCGTTCTCTACCAGTAGGGAAAATAGGCCGAATTCTCTCGGGGTTAACCTCACCTGTTTTCCGTTCACAATGACCTTACGCTCAGCAATATCCACGGTAAGGAAGTCATCGCCATAGGTAATCTTCCCTTTGGTCTCTGATGCCGACGGGAGCTCGGCTCGTCGCAGTACGGCCCGCATTCTTGCTACCAGCTCTTTGTTACCCACTGGCTTTAGTAGGTAGTCGTCGGCTCCGTAATCAAGCCCCTGTACTATGTCATCCTCGCCCGTCTTATTGCCGGTGAGGATGATGATGGGTATATCGGAGACATCGCGGATGCGGCGGCAGACTTGCCAGCCATCTATTTTGGGCATTACCACATCTAGAAGTACTATGTCTGGCTTGTGGGCGAACAAGAGCTGCAGCCCCTCCTGTCCATTACTGGCTTTGAGCACCTCATATCCCTTCTGGGTCAGAACTTTCTCGACCAGTCTAAGAAAGGCAGCGTCATCATCAATTACAAGAACCTTATTTCCCATTGTTCTCTCCGTTAATGCTGGTTGTTAGTTTTCTTTTGTTGCAACATTTCGGCAATCACCTTGGGTAGCTCGCGGGTATCGATTGGCTTTGGCAGATAGGCATTACACCCGCTATCAATAAACCTTTCTTTGTCTCCCTTCATGGCATAGGCAGTCAGGGCAAGGATGGGAATGTGGCCCAGCGTCGGGGTTTCCCTTATCTGCTTGGTTACCTCAAGCCCGCTCAGTTTGGGGAGTTGCATATCCATTATAATAAGGTCTGGTTCCTCTCTCTTGGCTGTGGCTAGTGCTTCTTCTCCATCAGCGGCCTTGAGCAGATTGTAGCCCTTGCCTCTGAGGACCATTTCAATCAGCCTCATATTTGGGGGGTTGTCTTCTACAATCAATATCTTCTCGTTCATTGCTTAATCTACTCTTTGGCTAGGGGTAGGGTGAAGGTGAATCGGCTGCCTTTACCGTATTCACTCTCTACCCAAACTTGCCCCCCGTGTTTCTCTATGATTTGCTTGACAAGCGTCAGCCCCAGTCCCGTCCCGCTTCTCTCCTTGGTTAGAGGGCTCTCTAGCTGACAGAATGGTTCAAAAATTTTTTCCTGGTCTTCCTTTTTGATACCAATACCATTATCAGTAATGCTGACATGACACCATTCATCTTTCCTGATTGCCTCAATCCTTAGCCTGCCTTCATCCGGAGCAAATTTGGACGAATTGTCTGCTAGGTTGAGGAGCACCTGTCTCACCTTGGCTTTATCGGCGTGAACTGGAGGCAGATCTTTCTCTACCTCAATATCAAGCTTCTGTTTCCTTGGGGCAATTATGGGCATCATGGTATTTCTTAAAGTTTCAACTACCTCGGCCAGGGCAAAGGTTGTTGTCTTGAGTCTTATCTTGCCTGATTCTATCTTGGAGAGGTCTAGAACATCGTTAATCAGGTTCAGTAGGTGCTGGCCTCCACTCAGGATGTCACCGAGGCTTTGTCTCTGTTCATCATTAATCTTTCCGGGCACCTCGTCTATCATCAGTTCGGAGAAGCCGATAATGACATTGAGCGGGGTGCGCAACTCGTGGGACATATTGGCCAGGAATTCAGACTTTGCCCGGGTTGCCTTCTTCAATTCTTCATTGACCTCAAATAATAGCTTGTTGGACTGTTGCAGGTCTTCCACAAGCCTTTTATTCTCCCGTAGGAGCCTTTGCTGCTTGAGGGCGTTGGTGATAGTGGTTTTTATCTCTTCCGGGTTAACCGGCTTGACAAAGTAGGCATAGGCACCTTGGTTTACAGCGTCTACTGCTGTCTCCACGCTGGCGTAGCCAGTTACCATAATCACGGCTGCATCCGGGTTTATTTCCTTGGCTAACTCCAGTATCTCCACCCCGTTAACATCGGGTAATCTGATATCGGTGATAATAATATCAAAGGGGTTCTCCCTTACCGTCTTTATGGCCTCGGTTCCCTTGGCCAGCCCGATAGTCTTATATCCGGCATCTTCCAGTATGCCGCACAGGGTTGTCCTGGCGCCGGTTTCATCCTCCACTACTATTATAGTAGTGTTTCCGGTCACTTCCCCTTCCTTTCCTTGACTATATCCTCCACCATCGTTACCACACTCTTCATGTCAAAGGGCTTGTAGATGCAGGTATAGGCGCCCCCGCTTACTGCCCTCTTCACTAAATCCTCCTCGGTGTAGCCGGTCATCATAATCACCGTCACCTGTGGGTCAATCTGCTTGACCTGTTCAAAGGTCTCAATACCGTCCATACCGGGCAACTGCACATCAAGGAAGATAATATCGTAGTGTTTGCCCCTCACTATTTGTAAGGCTTCAGCACCATCCTTGGCGGTAGTTACTCGGTATCCCTTGTCTTCCAGTATCCCTTTCAGTGTTTCCCTATCACCAAACTGGTCGTCAACTATCAGTATCAGGGTTTTCTCTCTAAGTAGTTCCTGAATGAGAGCGATGATTTTCTCAATATCAAATGGTTTGAAGACGACAGCATAGGCGCCCTCCTCCAGGGCCTCCTTTACCAAATCCTCCACTGAATATGCGGTCATCATGATTACTGCTGCCTCGGGGTCTATCTTCTTCACCTCCCTGAAGGTTTGCACCCCGTTTATCCCCGGCATTTTTATATCCATGAATATGGCATCAAAATGGGCCTTCTTTACTGCCTCAATGGCCTGGTAGCCGTCTTCAACGGTTACTACATTATGGCCTTCGTCTTGCAGTATGCCTCCCAGTGTCAGGCGCATACTCCGAAGGTCGTCAACAACCAGAACGTTGGTTTTACCGTTACTCTTTTCCAAATTAGTCCTCCTAATCAGACTACCTTTATTGGTAGCCATATAGTGAAGGTAGTACCTTTGCCTGCTCGGCTCTTCGCCTCTATGTTTCCATTGTGTCTGGTAACTATGGACTTACACACCGCCAGACCCAATCCTATGCCTTTGGCCTTCGTGGTATAGAGCGGGTCAAAGATTTTACCTAGATTTTGGTCGGGTATCCCGCTGCCGGTATCAGTAATTTGTATCTTTAGTAAGCTGTTATCCTGCTCGGCGCCTATGGTTAGTTTGCCGCCTTCGGGCATGGCTTGAGCTGCGTTGGTAATGACGTTTAAAAGTACCTGACGGATCTGGTCAGGGTCTATTTCAATCTCGGGTAGCTCGGTATCTATCTTCTTAATCAGCTCGATATTTTCAGGGAGGGTTGTGTGAGAGAGGGTATCCTCAATTAGTCTCTCTATCCGGGTTGGTGAGACCGAGGGCTTGCCAACCCGGGAAAATCCGAGAAGGTCGCTAATTATTTTATTGGAGGAGTTTATCTCATCGTCTATAATCCTGAGGAACTCCATAACCCGTGGCTCTTTCTGCCCCAACTCACTTTCTGCCACCTTTCCTCTTATATAGTAGACGGCGTTTTTGATAGCCCCCAGTGGATTTCTGAGCTCATGCCCTACTCCTCCTGCCAGTTGCCCTATGGCTGCCAGCTTCTCAGAGCGGATTAGCTGTTCCTGCGTCTCTCTTATCTCCTCGTTAGCTGCTTGTAACTCTTCATTGGCGGCGCGCAGTTCCTCCTCGGTAGCCTGCAACTCCTCGTTGGCCGAATGTAGCTCTTCGTTCTGCGCCTCCAGCAGTTCGTTTTTGGCTTGTATTTCCTGCTCCATCTGCCTGCGCTCGGTGATATCCCGTAGCGTTGCTAGGATGATTGTCTTGCCGCCCACCTTTAGCGGGTTAAAGCGGACATCGGCTAAGCGTAGAACTCCGTCCTTACGCTTGAGAGCAACCTCAATTGGCTCGGGTGCTTTTCCCATTAGGATAGACGCCAGTAGTTTCGTGTATCTGGGAACATCCTTCAGCCGAACGGCTCCCAGCTTTGAGAAGTGTTTACCGACCATTTCTTCTTTAGAGTAGCCTAGCATCTTTACTGCCGCGGTGTTGCATGATATTGCCACCCCTTTCGCGTCAAACGTGAGGGTAGTGTCGGGAGACAGTTCAATCATATTTCTGTATAGTTCCTCAGATTCGCCTGTCTGCTTTTCCATCTGTTTGGGATTGAGGATATCCGAAGCGGATGCGCTATTGAGCTTCTCATCTTTTTTAGTCATGCACCTTTCTCCTCCTATCCTTCTTGTATATCTTTGCCTTACTATCAAGGCATTCCAGCTTCTCTCGCAGGCTGCTGGGTAGGGTCTCAGCCTCCCCCAGAATCAGGTAGCCGGGGGTAGCCAGCGTGTCATAGACCATGCTGAGCACCCTTTCTTGAAGATGCCTTTGTAAGTATATCAGAATATTGCAGCAGAATATACAATCCAGATCCAAAAAGGGGGGCTTTGTAGTTGAGGTAAGGTCAAACTGAGAGAAGCTGACCATTTGCCTGATGTCGGGTCTCACCACGTGGCCTTCATCAGTGTGTATAAAGTAGCTTCCTAACGCAGATGGAGAGAGTCCTTCTGTGTCTTTCGGGGCGTATATCCCTGCTCGTGCTTCTTTCAAGGCTTGCGGGCTAACATCGGTGGCGTAGATAGATATATCAAAGGCTGGTAGCCTGTGCCCCAGATATTCGCTGAGCATTATGGCTATTGAGTAGGCCTCTTCGCCGCGAGCACAGGCTGTGCTCCAGAACCTCAGGCTATGTTTTCCCTGCCCGTTCTTATGTGACTCCAGCTCGGGTAGTACCCGGCTGGTTATCTGTTGGAAGGTGTATGGATTTCTAAAGAAGTCACTCACAATTATAGTCAGGTAGTCGGTAAGCCGCTGATATTCTTCGGGATGGGCATCCAGAAAGCGCATGTAGTCGAGGTAGGTCCTGGTCCCAGTGTCATAGAGCCTTCTCTCCAGGCGGCGTGTTACCGTGCTACGTTTATATTCCCGGAAGTCATGTCCACTGTCCTGATATACCTTCTCCAGGAGTGCATCAAGAGCTATGGTATCATGCTCTGTAATCGCATTATCCATATAGGGATTCTGAACCTTGCTTAGTGCTATGCTTTATGCCAAGTGTAGCATAATAGCCCCAAACTTGCTAGTCGGCATTTTCAGGGGAATAGCTGGCTTGACAGAAGATGAAGTCAGCAGGGGCTAGCCAGTGGTGGTTGTATGTGGATATTCTGCGGGATTGGCAGGGGGTGGAGACAAGATAATGGGAGTCTCTATTGGACAAGGCTGGAGATTATGGTGTTCCTACCTCAGGTGGCTACCATTCCTCTCTCGGGACTATCTGCAGCTCAACCTTGTACTCAGGGAAATAACCAAATATTGCGTTCAATGGCGCGTCTTTCAGTATCCTTGCCTTCGATTCTTCATATTGCCCCTGATATTCGGTTAGTTGCTCTCCCTTCTCGTCAAATACCATGACCATGCCGTTTTGGCACTTGATAGCAGTTCTGATCATTTTTTAGCCTCCTTTATTAAAACCGCCTCTATTTTTATATGATTATTATCCTCATATTAGGGATACGGGATTAATTATCCATAAAATTGGTCTTTAAATTCCATTAAAATTTCACTGGTTGAAGCAACGGTTGACTGTAGCTCGTTTGACGGGAGCTGGCAGGGGTGCCTTTGAGCCCTTTGCCTTGAATCCCTCTCGCATTTCCCCTATAATTTCTTTGAGCCGGGTTGTTGGAGATAGCTTAATTGTGGATGGTGAGTGGATGAGCAAGTTTATAGATAATCTGAAACAGTCTTCGCAGGCTATGCCCCAGCCTATGGGGTTTGGGCGGGCACGGCCACCATCACTGAAAACCAGGATGTTGTTTGTTGCCAGTCTGGCTCAGGCTGATCTTGGGGGATTGGCAGATTGCGTGGCTGGAGCTGATGCTGGGCTGTTGCGTGTCTCTGAGTTAAGCTCAGGGGCTAAGGCACTTCAGAAGGTGTCTCAGGTTGTGCCTGATATTCCTTGGGGTGGGTGGCTGAGTACCGATGGTCAGGGGGAGATAAAGCAGATGACGAAGGCGGGCTGTGATTTTCTGGTCTTCCCGGCAGCTGATACATCCCTGGCAAGGTTTCAAGGCAGTAAGGTGGGTAGGATATTGGAGGTAGGACCGTCGCTCAGTGACAGCTTGTTGAGGGCGGTTAGTAGGTTGCCTGTGGATGCTGTGCTTGTTGCCGGTGAGCTGGCGGAGGGGCGTCTTCTTACCTGGCAGCACCTCATCCTCTTTCAACGCTTTGCTGATTTATTAACCAAGCCCCTATTGGTTTCTATACCGTTGGGGGTGACGGCTGGTGAGGTCAAGGTTCTATGGGAAGCCGGGGTTGATGGTGTGGTAGTGGAAGTAGGTGATGAGCAGTCTTCGGGTAGATTAGAGGCCTTGCGCCGGGCGGTTGATAAGCTGGACTTTTCATTGCTACGCAGGCAGGAAAAGGTAGAGGCTTTGCTGCCTCATATTGGTGGGGAGAGTGATATAGTAACCGAAGAGGACGAAGAGGAAGAGTAGCCTTAGCCTGAGCAGGTTTACATAACTCTAGCTGCTACGATTGTGCCAGTTGCCACGATTTCCCTTCAGTGGTGATAGCTGGGGCGATTACCAACTCAGCCTTGTGCATTTCTTGAATAGTGGGTGCCCCGCAGACACCCATTGTAGTGCGAAGTGCCCCGATGAGATTCTGGCTGCCATTGGTAACTGAGGTAGGTCCAAATAGGGTTTGTTCCAGTGTGCTGGTGGTGCCAACCTTTATTCGGGTTCCTCGGGGGAGTGCTGGGTGGGGGTGAGCCATACCCCAGTGATAGCCAAGTCCCGGTGCCTCTTTGGTTTGGGCAAAGATGGAGCCTAGCATCACGGCATCGGCACCCGCGGCAAAGGCTTTGCACAGGTCACCGCCGTTGCTTATGCCGCCGTCCGTAATTATCGGCACATACTTCCCGGACCGGCGCTGGTGTTCATCTCTGGCTGCAGCGCAATCTATGGTGGCGGTTACCTGGGGAACCCCGACGCCGAGAACCTGTCTGGTGGTGCAGGCAGCACCTGGCCCTACACCTACCAAGACCCCGGAGATTCCTGTTTCCATAAGCTCTAAACAGGCACTGTAGCTTACGCAATTACCGACGACGATGGGTAAAGATATGGACTGTCGGAGTTGAGAGAAGACGAGTCCTTGGTAGCTTTTGGATATATGCCGGGCGCTGGTAACAGTGGATTGGACGAAGAGAATGTCAGCCTGGGCTTCGGCAATTATCGGAGCCAGCCGCTTGGTATTGGCTGGTGCCGCTGAAACGGCGCATACCGCCCCTAATTTTTTAATTGATTGTATTCGTTCACCAACGAGAGTGTCTTTGATTGGCTGGGAATAGACTTTCTGGAGCAGGGGGGTGACCCCGGCCTCAGATGCTTGGGAAATCTCAGTCAATACCTCTTGGGGGTTATCATAACGGGTTTGTATCCCCTCCAGGTTAAGAACAGCAAGTCCACCCAGTTTACTCATCAGGGTAGCGAAGTTGACATCGGTTACAGCATCCATCGCTGAAGCTAGGATAGGAGTGGTAAAGGTAAAATCCTCTATCTTGAAATCGGTGTTTGTCTGCTCTGGATTGATGGTTGTGTCTCCGGGTACTATGGCAACCTCATCGAAGCCGTATGAGCGCCGGAGTTGCTTGAATTGCGGCATGGCCTTTTGTTGTCCTTTCTTAAAGAGAAACTATATCAAATGTGGGTGTGCAAAGTCAAGAGCGTCTTGCTGGGGGATTGGGGGAGTGAGGCTGGTAAGCAATCTTCTCTATAGACGAGTGATGAAATATGGGCTATAATAGCTGAACTAGGGAAGATATAAGGTGATGTCCGTCCTTTATATTGTAGCTACCCCCGTTGGTAATTTGGAGGATATTTCTCTGCGTGCCCTCCGTGTCCTGCGTGAAGTGAAGCTGATTGCTGCTGAAGATACTCGTAAGACGAAGCATCTTCTTACCGCCTATGATATTAAGACTCCGGTGACCAGTTATCACGAGCATAATAAGTGGTCTAAGCTGGATTATGTTCTGGGTTGTCTTGGTGGGGGGGATGTAGCTCTGGTCTGTAATGCCGGGACACCGGGCATAGCTGACCCTGGTTATGAATTGATTGTGGCTGCTAGTCAGCGAGGTTTCCCGGTAGTCCCCATCCCCGGCCCTTCTATTGTTATCATGGCACTTGTTGTCTCCGGGCTGCCTATGGAGAAGTTCGTTTACCTTGGTTTCCCGCCGCGCAAGGTTAGTGACAGGCGGCGTCTGTTGGAGTCTGTTACCGATGAATCCGGCACCATAGTAATCTTAGAGGCTCCTCACCGGTTGTTGGCTACCCTGGATGATGTGCGTCTTATTCTGGGAGACAGGGAAATGGCTGTCTGTCGTGAGCTTACCAAGGTTCATGAGGAGGTTTTTAGGGGGAGGGTGAGCCAGGCTATGGAGTATTTCGCCGAGCCGAGGGGGGAGTTTACTCTGGTTGTTGCTGGTAGGGTGAAGGAGGATAAACCACGGCTAACAGAGGATATCAGGGGGCGGTTAAGTTACCTGCGCCGGTCCGGGGCGACAGCTAAGGAGGCGGTAGCCGAGGTGGGTAAGGAGACGGGTTTATCAAGGAGGGAGCTGTATCAGGCCTGGCTCAAGTTACCTTGAGCCTTTGAAGATTTGGAGTGGTGTATTAAGACTAGGGGAGGTGTTGACAGATGCGCCGTGGGTGTATATCTTTGGGAAATGTGCAGTGTGACGGTTGCCACTGCACTATACCATATCTTGGGCACTATCTGGTTATTGATGAAAAGGATGATGTTGAGGAAGAAGCAGGTGGGGTATCGTGCTATTGTGTTGATTGTTGCCTGAAGAAGGGTTACGCTCGCTACAGGGTGGAGAAGGGTGAAGAGATACTTACCTTCTTCCCTGAATAGCGTAGGGGGAATGGGTTTATGAGTGAAAGGGTTTTTATCGGGGTAGCCTGGCCTTATGCTGATGGGCCGTTGCATTTGGGTCATGTTGCCGGGGCGTATTTACCGGCTGACATCTTTGCCCGCTACCATCGGGCTAAGGGGAATGAGGTGCTGATGGTATCGGGGTCAGACCAGCATGGCACGCCAATAACTATCAAGGCTGAGCAGGAGGGGAAGACGCCTGGCGAAATAGCCGATCAGTATCACCGGGAGTTTCTTGACTCATGGCAGAAGCTAGGCATTTCCTTTGACCTGTTTACCAATACCAGCACTGCCAACCATGCTGAGGTATCAAGTGAGGTTTTTCTTGCCCTGCTTCGTCAGGGCTATATTTATAAGGCTACCGTGTCGCAGCCATATTGTCCTCATTGTCAGCGTTTCTTATCTGACCGCTATGTTGTGGGTACTTGTCCCTACTGTCACGCTTCTGGGACTCGAGGTGACCAGTGTGATGAGTGTGGCAGGCCGATTAATTCGGTTGAGTTGATTGACCCGCATTGTCGCCTCTGTGGTGATACTCCTCAGTTCAAGGATTCTGAGCACTTCTTTTTGAAGTTGAGTGCCTTCAGGGATAGGCTTTTGGCTTGGGTAAAACAGCAGACTCACTGGAGACCGAATGTTCTTAACTTTACCACCCGCTATTTGGAGCAGGGGCTGAAGGATAGAGCTATCACTCGTGATATAGCGTGGGGGATACCCGTGCCCCTTGATGGCTTTAAGGGCAAGTGTCTCTACGTATGGTTTGAGGCTGTTACCGGCTACCTTTCGGCGGCTAAGGAGTGGGCTAAGTCTGCCCAGGATGGGGAAAGGTGGCGTGCTTTCTGGCAGGGTGAGGTGAAGAGCTATTATTTTATAGGTAAGGATAATATTCCTTTTCATACCATTATCTGGCCGGCGATGCTGATGGGCTATAATGGTGACCTCAAACTCCCTTACGATGTTCCGGCTAACGAGTTCCTGACTATTGAGGGGAAGCGGCTTTCTACCAGCCGCAATTGGGCAGTCTGGCTACCTGATTACCTGTCTCGCTATGATGCTGACCAGTTGCGCTACCTGTTATCCATAAACATGCCGGAAACCAGCGATACCGATTTTTCCTGGCACGAGTTCGTTCGCCGTAATAATGATGAGCTGGTGGCTACTTACGGAAACCTGGTTCATCGGGTGCTTACCTTTACCTATCGCAATTTTGATGGCTGTGTGCCGGAATATGGAGACCTTGATCGTCCTAGCAATGAGCTTATAGAGACTGCCCGGAATACCCTTGATGAGATGGGTAATCTTATATCCGGTTGCCATTTCAAGCAGGCGATAATGCATGCCATGCGTTTGGCTCAGGAGACCAATCGCTATCTGGATGATAAGTCTCCGTGGAAAATAATTAAACAGGACAGACTGGCTGCGGCTACCGCTTTGTATGTGGCTATTTCCGTGCTTTCTTGTCTTAGAGTTGCCCTGTATCCCTTTTTACCCTTTAGCTCGCAGAGGTTGCATAGCTTCCTTGGTTTTGAGGGCAATGTGGAAGATGATGGCTGGCAGCTACGCCTTCCACTGCCGGGGCAGAGATTAATTTCTCCTGAGCCCTTGTTTGTCAAACTGGATGGAGGGGTAGTAGAAGAGGAGACCGGTCGGTTGGGGGGTGACCATGGCTAGCAGACTCCTCGTGGTGTCGACGGGTTGATAAGGAGAGTTTTTGCAGCTCAGTACAATTTATGAGCCGGTTCAGGAAGATTTAGCTAGGGTAAAGAATAGCCTGAGGTTAAGTAGCGAGGTTGATTTTTCCCAGCTGTCTGAGCTTCTAGGCTACAGTTTAGGTGATGGCAAGGGAATTCGTTCAGCTCTTACCCTCCTGTCAGGCAAGTTTTATAATTACGACCTCGATTGCTTGTTGCCAGCGGCTACGGCGGTTGAGCTTATGCATACGGCTACGCTGGTTCACGATGATACTATTGATAAGTCCTTGATTCGTCGGGGTAGACCGACGGTTAACAGGGTGTGGGGGGAGGACAAGGCTGTGCTGTTGGGAGACTATCTGTTCGCTAAAGCAGGAGAGCGTGCTACTACTACCGGGAGTCTGCGGGTGGTAAGGCTCTTTGTCCAGACTATTATGACTATTTCTAGCGGGGAGTTAAACCAGGCCTTTAATGCTTTTAATCTGGGACAGACTCGTGATGACTACTTCCAGAGGGTTTATAAGAAAACAGCCTCCCTGTTTGCTCTGTCTACCGAGTCGGGGGCTATTTTGAGTCAGGCTCCGGAAGAGTCGATTGAGGTTCTGAGAGGCTATGGCTGTAACCTTGGTATTGCTTTTCAAATTGTGGATGATATCCTGGATTTTGTCGGTACCGAGGAAGAACTGGGTAAGCCGGTAGGCTCGGATTTAGCTCAGGGCACTCTTACCCTTCCGGCAATGCTTCTTTTGGAGAGCTATCCTGGGGATAATCCCGTGAAGAGGTTATTTCAGAACAGGGATGAGCAAAAGAATATAAGTTTAGCAATAGACTTGATTCGCAACTCGTCCATCGTTCAGGAGTGCTATAAGATTGCCTCTGACTATTGCTCTAAGGCTTGCCATGACCTTAGCCTGCTACCGGATAATGCCAACCGTCGGGCTTTGGTGCAACTGGCAGATTACATTATCAGTCGGAAGAAATAGCCGATGTAGAGCGTTTTCACCTCTTTAGGCTTGACCGAGCCCCTTGGCTGTTTTCTGTTTCCTTACCCTGTTCTGCCTGCTATCTAGGCGGTGGGCTCTTCAGCCAGTGGACTCGGTGGGGTTTCTAGCCTTGGGGCCTTCTTGGGTATGGGCTTGGGTTTGGCATCAGCCTTTGCAGCGGGGGTGGGTGTGGGTTCAAGGGCAGGTTTGGTCGGGGCTCCGCTAAATAATGCTTCCAGCTCTTCACCCTCCAGAGTCTCTTGAGTAATGAGCCGTTCAGCGATTTGTATTAATTTTGGCTTATTTTCGGTTAGGATTTTATTGGCTACCTCGTGAGCATGCTGGATAATATTGTAGACTTCCTCATCAATCTGTTCGGCTATCTTATCGCTGTAATCCCTCTGCTCGGAGATTTCACGGCCAAGGAAGACCAACTCCTCTTTTTGACCAAAGCTTCGTGGCCCTAATTTGTCACTCATCCCGTACTCGATTACCATCTTACGGGCAATCTTGGTGGCTTCCCCGATATCGTGTTGAGCACCCGTGGTCGCCTCGTTAAAGATTAGCTTTTCAGTAGCATATCCAGCTAGCAAGGTGGCTATCGTGTCATTGAATTGGGAGGGTGTCCACATGTATCGGTCTTCTGATAGTGTCTTGGTATAACCAAGTGCCATACTCCGAGGTATTATGGTGATTTTACGTGGCGGGTCAGCATTAGGCAACATTCTGGCGACAAGGGCATGCCCCGTCTCGTGATAGGCGGTGATTTCCTTTTCCTTGGGGCTTATCCTCAGGCTCTTCCTCTCCGGGCCAACCCTTACCTTGTCTATAGATTCCTCAAGCTCTAGCATATCAATAACCTTCTTATCGCGTCGGGCGGCTAGAATGGCTGCTTCGTTGACCAGATTGGCCAGGTCGGCGCCGCTGAAGCCGACTGTTTGCCTGGCAAGCACCTCTAGGCTGATTGACTCGCTGAGTGGTTTACCGCTTGAGTGAACTTTAAGGATGGCTATGCGACCGTTGATGTCTGGTCGGTCAAGGATTACCCGGCGGTCAAAGCGACCGGGGCGAAGCAGAGCCGGGTCGAGTATATCGGGACGATTGGTGGCTGCCATAACAATCACGCTGGTATTGGTGTCAAAACCATCCATCTCGGTCAGAATCTGATTAAGGGTTTGCTCTCTTTCGTCGTGGCTGCCGCCCAGCCCGGCACCCCGGTGGCGGCCTACGGCATCAATCTCGTCAATGAAGATGATACATGGGGTGTTGCGTTTAGCCTGGTCGAAGAGGTCTCGCACCCTGGAGGCACCGACGCCAACAAACATCTCCACGAATTCGCTACCGCTGATGGAGAAGAAGGGCACCTCAGCCTCACCGGCTATTGCCCGGGCCAGTAGCGTTTTCCCTGTGCCTGGTGGGCCCACTAGCAATACGCCTCTTGGGATGCGTGCCCCCAGGCTTTGAAACTTCTCCCGTGATTTGAGGAAATCAACTATCTCATGCAACTCCTGTTTAGCTTCCTCTACGCCGGCTACATCATCGAAGGTTACCGTAGGTTTATTCGCCGGGAATAGTCGGGCTCGACTGCGACCAAAACTCATCGCTTGGGAGTTGGCCCCTTGTGCCCTGCGGAACAGGAAAAATAACAGGGCGCCGATAAATATGAGGGGAAGGAAGGTTAGTAGCGCCCCGCCCCAATCAAATCCTGATGGCTTTATCTTAATCTTCTCGGTGCTGAACCCGAGCTCCCGAAGCTCAACCAGATTGAGGTTACCTACGATGGTCTCTAGCTCTATGCCCTCGGTAGTTGTGATGAGCAGCGTGTCGCCATCTAGTATACCTTCCTCTATTTCCTCGCTTTGTGATATGGCTATAGCTTCATCTATGCCGATTTCGGTAGGTTTTTGGAATGTCGACATGAGCAAGAAGATAAGAGCCACACCGGCGAGTATGACGGCTATGAATATTAAACTGTTACGTTGCCAGTTTGGTTTCATCCTTTTCCCTGCGCAGTAGTAGATATTAAGCTACTTGTATTATAACAGAGTGGCAGTAAATAGCAAAGATTGAACATTAGCCGGTTATCATTCATAATTATGATATAATATTAAGCTGGATTGACTCTTATACGTGGAGGGTCGGGTTCTGGAATCGATAGAATTAGCTCGAAAGGTGCTAGAAGCTGCTAGTGATAAACAGGCTATAGACATTGCTCTGCTGGATGCCCGAAAGGTATGTGGCTTTGCGGATTATTTTGTGATTTGTAGTGGTGATAGCCAGAGGCAGATTAAGACTATTTATGAAGAGATAGAGCATGTATTGAAGCAGGCAGGCGTTTTGCCTCACCACTGTGAGGGTGAGGTAGATTCAGGCTGGCTCCTGCTTGACTTTGGTGATGTTATTGTCCACATATTTGACTCTTTTGAGCGGGAATACTACCAGTTGGATAAGCTGTGGAGTCAGGCAAACACCGTGGTCAGGGTTCAGTAGCTGAAAATCTCATTTGCGTGGAAAAAGAGTTTGATCTCCTCTCTGGCAGTATCTATTGAATCGGAGGCATGGGTCGAGTTGCGTTCAATATCCAGGCCGAAGTCGCCTCTGATGGTTTCTGCCTCAGACTTGGCGGGATCGGTTGCCCCCATTAGTTTTCTGATTGCTTCCACAGCTCCTTCACCCTCAAAGACGGCGGCAACTATTGGTGCCGAGCTGATATAATTTACCAGTCTTTCGAAGAAGGGCTTGTTGGCATGGATGGCATAGTGTCGTTTGGCTAGTGCTTCTTCCATGTGGAGCATCTTGAGGGCTACCAGCTTGAGCCCCTGCTTCTCCAGGCGGGCAATAATGGTACCGGCGAGTCCTCTCTGCATGGCATCGGGCTTTATAAGAACCAGGGATTTTTCCATTTTATCCTTTCTCCTTTATCGGTGCTTCGGTTTGGTAATTGCTGGTCGTCTGAGATATAGTGGTTGTAGGGTGGCTGGGTTATCATAGTTACCGGTCTTTACCCGCTTGAGCCCCAGCTCAGCCAGAAAACCGGCTCGTCTCACTCTGGCGGCCGGGGGTGGTATTACTGCTTTGTCACCGAGCCTCTTTCTCAGATGGGTGGCAATGGATGGTATAAATTCACCGCAGAATATAGTTCTGGTGGTTATCTGTGAGCATAGGGCTTCAACAGTGGTTATATGTTCGGTAGTGAGTTGACGCCAGCCGTCGGGTTTTGCCTGGTATATTGCGGTGGCAATCTCTCCTCTACCGGCATTAAATATCGGGCAAACGGGCAGGTCGATTTCAGCATGCTGATAGGCTGCTGTTTCCAGGGTGCTGATACCAACTATGGGTATTCCCAGGCCGAAGGCTAGCCCCTTGGCTGTGCTAATCCCGACTCGCAGTCCATTGAAGCTTCCTGGCCCCTTGGCTACGATAATACAGCTGGCAGATTGAAGGTTTAGCTTGGTCTGGTTTAACAGCTGAGCCAGGTGGGGTAGTAGCTCCACAGTGTGGTTTTGTCCACAGTGCCAGGTTAATTCGGCCAGCACCTCGCTGTCTTGAACTAAAGCCAGACTAGCCATATCTGTTGAGGTGTCTATGGCTAATTGCATTGACTGTTTTTAAGTCCTTTCTAGGAAGTAAGTGAAAGGCCCTTGAGACGGGCTAGTATTTCCCGGTAGCGTTGGCCATTGGGTCTAAGCTGTAAGATGCGTTCGGTATCGGAGAGGTAGTCTATTTGAATTAGCAGGTGCTCTGACGGCAATATGCTTAGCCCCCGTTCTGCCCATTCTATTACGCAAACCCCGTTGCCATAAAAGTATTCATCCAATCCCAGTTCCATAATTTCTTCTAGGTGGTTAAGCCGATAAAGGTCCATGTGATACAGAGCCAGCCTGCCGTGGAGCTCTCTGACGACAACGAAGGAGGGGCTGACTGCATGTTCTTCGATACCTAACCCCCAGGCAATACCCTGAGTCAGGCAGGTTTTTCCTATCCCGAGTCTGCCGGTGAGGGGGAAAATATCGCCGGGCAGGGCTAGTTTGCCGATGACGGTCCCAAGCTGTTGGGTCTGCTCTGGGCTGTGACTGATGAGCTCAAGGTGGTTTGTAGAATGGTTTGGTTTCATATTGTAGTAAAGTGCTCCCATCCTGTCTTATTGAGGCTAAAGGGATTTCCCTTGCTGTCGATCAGGGCTATTTCGCCAGGCTTATCAGCTGTGATTTCTCCGATTATTGTTATCGGGCAGGAAGCTGCCTTTTTGACCTTCTCAACAACCTCGGGGCTGGCAGTGAAAAGTAGTTCGTAGTCTTCTCCTCCCGATAGTGCCAGTTCCAGGGCTCTATCACCGAGGTTGGTCTTAACCAGGGGATGGATAGGCACGCGGTCAATCTCTATTCGGGCGCCAGCCTGGCTGGCCTTACATATGTGGTTCAGGTCTGAAATCAGACCATCACTGATATCTATAGCCGTCTTTACTCCTTGTTCTACCAGCAGCTGTCCCTCTTTTATTCGGGGGCAGGGGTGAAGAAAGGCAGCTCTTAGGGTATCGGCGGCTTCGGGGCTGTATCCGAGCTTTTTATCCAGCATCTCGGAGCCAGCAGCGGCGGCACCCAGCTCGCCGGTAACAGCCACTTTTTCACCGGGCTTGGCTGCCGAGCGGATGAGCATGTTTCTCTCTTGAGTTCTGGTGTTGCCGAGCACGGTAACGTTAATAGCTACTAGCGGGGCACTGCTTGTGTCACCACCGACTATGACTACCCCGGACGGTTGTGCCAGTTCAGTCATTCCCTGGTAGAGGTCGGTAATATCCTCTACTTCAGTATGGCCGGGTAGGGCTAATGATACCAGGGCATATCTGGGGACACCGCCCATAGCGGCGATGTCACTCAGACTAACTGCCAGTGCCTTCCAGCCCAGCTCGTTCCAGGAAACTGTGTCCAAAGAAAAGTGAACATTCTGAATAAAGGAATCAACAGTAGCCAATTGAATTGAGGTGTCGCCGTACCAGGCAGCGGCGTCATCACCGATACCAACGAGAAGCCGCTTATCATGTCTACTGCCAGTCATTTTAGCCAGGAGGTCAATCAGCCCGAACTCACCCAGCTCTGAGATTTTCATATCTGAGATTATAGCGCGAATTCAGTGCAGGGTCTAAAGCATTTGCTTCAGCCCGTATAGCTGGAATACTCAGGGGGCTTCTCGCGATGGGGCTAGGAGGTAACTCTAGTGTTCTACTTATTCTTGGTTGTTGTTCTGAGGCCATCTTATACCTTTGACTTGCATAATTGATGGTCTAGGTGGAGTTGTTCGGCGTCTTTCGGTGATATTCTAACCTGCTTTCTGCGGGATATCTTGACTGAATTATATT
>DAOUMH010000051.1:0-24246 GCA_034411815.1 Dehalococcoidales bacterium
TTCCGGCTCTTTAGTGATGTGAAGGGGTATTCTGGCTGTTTTCTCGTAAGGCTGTAGAGGGTAACTGACGTCGGATGTCAATAATGGACACGAAACCTTTCATGCTGCCAGTAGCCCTGCATAGTATCTCTGCTCGAAGACCGCAGGCGATAAGAAGCCAAGTCCTGGCTGTAAGCGCTGCCGATTGTAGAAGATCTCGATATACTCTGTGATGTCCCGTATCGCCTCCTGTCTGGTCCTGTATCGGCGGTGATGGACTAGCTCCTGCTTGAGTGTCCCCTAGAAACTCTCCATTGGCGCATTATCATAGCAGTTCCCTTTACGGCTCATAGATGCCAAGAGGCCGAACCGGTCCATGATATTTCTGTACTCATGCGAGCAGTACTGGCTGCCCCGATCAGAGTGGTGAATCAGCCCCTTAGCCGGGCGTTTGGCTGCCACAGCCTTGAACAATGACTGGCTAACCAGACTCCTGGTCAAGCGTTCTCCCATGGCATAGCCAACAATATCAGCGGTAAAGAGATCCTTGTGGGCGGCAACATACAGCCAGCCTCCGTCAGTCGGCACATAGGTTATATCACTCACCCATACCTTATTCGGGGCCGTAATCTTGAACTGCTGTCCCAGGATATTATCAGCTACAGGAATGGTATGCCTGGAATCGGTGGTAGCTTTGAATTTCCGCTTCTGCCTGCAGCGTATACCGAGTTTTCTCCTTATCCGTTTGATCCGACAAATGCCTGCCCTGATACCATGCTCTAACAAATCATGCTGTAATTTCTCAGCGCCGTAAACCTGCCTGGTACGCTTGTCGGCCGCTCTGATTTCCACCTCCAGCCGCGATTCCTCTCTGGCCCACTCCGATAACGGCCTGTCCAGCCAGGCATAGTACCCGCCTGCCGATACGTTTAATACTCGCTTAAGCAGCAATACCGGATAGTTGAGCCGCAGCTCTTTCATCGACGCGTACCGGGCAGCGACTCCTTGGCAAAGTACGCGGCAGCTTTTTTTAAGATATCCCGCTCCATTCTTACTTCAAACAGCTCTTTCTTCGTCCGTGCCAACTCCATCTCGACTTCGGTCAGAGGCCTATACGTCTTGCCTATCTCTCCAAGCCTGCCTGCCTTGAATTGCTTTACCCAACTAGTGATCGTTGATAGCGGCAGTGACAGCCGGCGTCCTGCCTCCGGCACCGACAGCCTCTCTTCCATTACTAGCTTCACCGCTTCCTCCCGAAACTCCTTACTGTACCTTCCTTGTGGACCCCTTTTCAATCTGACACCTCCGTCTTTCTATTTTACCTGACTTTGGTGTCCATTAAATCCAGCCTACCTCATATATAGGGGTTTAACAACGATGTAAATAATTAAGAAGGAATGTTTATAAAGAGTTGATTAACAAGGGATAAGCAAATTAGATGTCGTATTTATTAATCAGGTTATCTAGCTCTTCTACCAACCATCTTTTAATAGAGGTAACTCTAGCCATGCCTTGTGAAAGCTGTTATATTGTTTGATAGATGTACTATGCAATTATTGCTGATATTCATGCTAATCTAGCTGCTTTTGAGGCGGTGCTGGGTGATATTGAACGTCAGGGAGGGGTGGAGGAGTTGTGGTGTTTGGGTGATGTTGTCGGCTATGGTCCGGATCCTCATCAGTGTATTGAGCTTTTGCGTCAGCATAAGCATGTCTGTGTCGCCGGTAATCATGATTGGGCGGCGATAGGCAAGGTGGCTACCTCTAAGTTTAATCCTGATGCTGCCAGCGCCTGCTGCTGGACAGCCCGGCAGCTGACTGCAGAGGATATAGTTTATCTTGAGAACCTGCCCCCGGTCATTCAGAAGGAGGATTTTACCCTAGCTCATGGTAGCCCGAGGGATCCTATCTGGGAGTACCTTGCATCGCTCAGTAGTGCCAAGCAAAATTTCACCTGCTTTCAGTCTCAGTTTTGCCTGGTAGGACATTCTCATGTGCCGCTGGTTTTCAGCCTTAACGAGGCCGGTGCTTGTGTCTCTAGCCGTTTCTTGCCTAATATCGGGCTGGTGTTAGGTAAGAGCCGATTGATTATTAACCCTGGCGGTATAGGGCAACCCCGGGATGGCGACCCCCGGGCCAGCTATGCTATCTATGATAGCGAAGCTATGGTGATTAGGCTCTATCGTGTGTCTTATGATGTTAGAGCTACTCAGGACAGGATGGTAAAGTATAATCTACCCATGCGCTTGGTGGCACGCTTGAACTATGGGGTTTAGCCCATTACCGGGCTTTCAATTCCCTTTATGGTGAGCTTGTTTCCATGTTTCTGCTTTTTGTATGAGCTCACAGGCATTATTTATGGAGGTATCGGTGTACTGAGGCCCGGCGAGCATGGTAGCAATTTCCCTGACCCGGGATTCGCCTTCGATAGCCTCAAGTGTACTTAGTGTTCGGGTCCCGGCGGTCTCTTTGTGGACACTGAAGTGAGCGTTAGCGAAGGTAGCAATCTGAGGCAGGTGGGTAACACAAATCACCTGGCGGTTCCGGGCTAAGGCCCAGAGCTTTTTACCTATTATTTCACCGCTCCTCCCACCGACACCGATATCAATTTCATCGAAAATGAGTACCGGTATGTCATCAACCTCTGAGAGGGCACCTTTTAGCGCCAGCATGAAGCGGGAAATTTCGCCGGTGGACGCAATTTTGGCTAAGGGTCTGAGGGGTTCTCCGGGATTTGTTGAAGCCATGAACTCCACCGTATCAGCCCCTTCTTTGTTGAAGGCGTAGTACTCCCCGTCGGGGAAGGGGATACCTTCTTGGGTTTTACTTTGAGTTATGGATACCTTGAATTCAACCTGAGGCATATTTAAATCCTGCAGCTCCTCCTTTACTTTAGCCATTAGCTTGTTCGCTGCTTGGGAGCGGGCCTTTGAAAGCTCAGAGGCCATGTGGCCCATCTCTTCCTTGAGGCAGTTGCCTGTTGCCTCAAGTTGAGCCCGCCTTTCCGAGGAATGTGAAATCCCCTCCAGTTCCCCTTCTGCCTTTTCCAGGTAACCAAGAATCTCGGCGATAGTATGCCCGTACTTCCTTTTTAGACCCCTGATAAGCTCCAGCCGTGATTCTATTTCTTCCAGTCTTGCCGGGTCATACTCTAGCTGTTCGCTGTAAGAGTGAATATCCCGGGCTACCTCGTCGAGACCCAGCGAGGTTTCCTCCAGGAAGCTTATCTGCCGTTTGAGGGTAGAATCTATGTCCATGAGATTCTTCATTAATCGAGTTGCTTCGCTCAGGCTATCTAGGACAGAAGATGAACTATTTGGGGAATCGCCCCCGCGGAGAAATTGATAGGCTTCGTATGACATTGCTTTTAGCTTCTCGCTGGAGGCGAGGATGTTTCGTTCATTTTCAAGCTCTTCTTCCTCCCCCTCGTGCAGTTTAGCCTCTCTTATTTCATCTACCTGAAAGCGCAGGAATTCTTCCTGACGAGCGAGCTCTTTTTCCCGCTCGGCTAGGGCTTTGAGCTCCTGTTCCGTCTGGTGGAGTTTCGTAGCCTTGTCGCCAAAGCTATGCCGCAGGTCTAATGTGTGGGCATAGGCATCTAGAAAGTCGAGGTGGTATTCTTCATTCAGGAGAGACAGGTGTTCGCTCTGGCCGTGAATATCAATGAGTAAACGTCCGATTTGATGTAGAAGTCCCTTTGGCACTGCCTGTCGGTTTACCCGAAAGATACTGCGTCCCTGCCTCCGGAATTCGCAGTTTATAACTAGGGTCTCTTCATCGGTTTTCAAACCCTTCTCGGTTAATAGTTCTCCAAGCTGGGGAGAGTTCTTACCCGAGGGAAGGGTAAAAACTCCCTCAAGGTAGGCTTCACTGGCTCCGTAGCGAATAGATTCTTCATCTACCCTGCCTGCCAGCAATGCCTCTACGGCGTCGATTACCAGAGATTTACCGGCTCCGGTCTCGCCGGTAATAACATTCAATCCGCGACCCAAACGCCAGTTCGTCTCTTCTATAATACCGAAGTCTTTGACTCTTAGTTCGGTTAGCAACTTATCCTCGCTTGAATCCAAAAGTGGGATTTATCCTGAAAACTCCTGAATTATCTTGTAAAAACCTGTGTAGAGCAATTTGACCGGGCTCATTGGATTCAATCTCCTGACCTTTGACCATATATTCTACCATGCAATATTAGTGTGGGCGGCGGTGAGTCATGAAGCTTCAGTTCAGTAGGGGGGTGCTGGCTTATTTTTGCCGAGGCGGTGTAGCTCGGCGAGTATCGGGATACCCTTTGGCTGATGAAGTATCTCCGCTCTGCCTCTTGTTGGGATAAAGGGGTTACAGGGATATTATCAGAAACCAACTTTATTGCCATGCCAGCTGTAGAGTCATAGTTGGTTTGACCGCGCTGGAGCGGAAGACGAGATTCGAACTCGCGACCTCCTCCTTGGCAAGGAGGCATTCTACCGCTGAACTACTTCCGCTTTTTGTTATGGTGCCGAAGCCCAGATTCGAACTGGGGACACACGGATTTTCAGTCCGTTGCTCTACCAACTGAGCTACCTCGGCACAAAGAGTATTGTAATTGCTGTCAACATCAGTGTCAAGGAACTGGAGCCGTTTAGGGGTTTGATAATGCCTTGCAATAAAGAATGAGCCCAAGGTATAAACTCCTCAGGCTCATTTACGTAACTGCTAGGCAAGTCTGCCCATCCGAGAAGCTGAGTAGATTAGTGCTTTATCCTCTGTTTGTCCTTGGGACAGACATCAATGGCGACCATTGTGCCCACGACCTCTGGAGGATCCAGAACATCTCCCTGGGTGATATGCTCTGGGTCTCTGTAACCGGCAATTATCTTTTTGGCAACGAATTCATGTCGGCGAGATGTATTTCCTACCTTTGTCAGGCGGGCAGTAACCTCTATCATGTCGCCGACGTATATTGGAGCTGTAAACTCGGCCTTTTCGATGGCTACGAGCAGGGCTAGGTCTCCATCGTATCGGACGGCAAGCTCGTTGCCTACATCCCCAAAGATCTTGATTAGCCACCATCCACCTACGCTGCCATCAGCGTAGTAAGCATCTTCGGTGCCAACAAAAAACTTTGAAGTACACTCTAGGATTACCTGCTTTTCCTCTGTTTCTTCTGCCATATATAACCCCCTTTTGTTTGTTGGCTGCTTATAGTCCAAGCAACTTGGCGGCATTACCGCCTAGGACGCCGTTTATCTCTTCCTCGGTGAAATCAATCCCGGCTGCCTTAGCTTCCTCTGGGATGTTCCTGAAGGCATCCACCCATACCTTGCCTCCGGGTCCTAGCCGGCGCACCTGTCTCAGGCTGGGCCAATCACTGGCAAAAAGTACTCTCTCAGGATTACCTAGATCAAGCATGGTTCGCAGGGGTTTATAGAAGTTCTCTACAGGGTTACTGAAAATCTTTGGCTGCCACCAGGCTAGGTCAAGCCAGAAATTAGTTTTGTTGTTGGAAATTTCCAGCATCTCTTCCCAGTAACAAGCGCCAGCGTGGGCGGCTATTATCTTGAGCTTAGGGAAGTCCATTGCCACCTCATCAAGTAATAATGGCATGCCATACTTACTCTGCATAGGAGGTATCTCAGGCCCGGTGTGAATCAGAACGGGAATATCAAACTCCACGCATTTTTGATAGAGGAGGTAGCATTTCTGGTCGTTGGGATAGAATCCGACCGCTGGCTGTAGCTTCAGCCCCTTCATATTCCATTCCTTTATTGCTCTCTCGAAGAGGTCCACGGCTCCCAGCCTTCTGGGGTCTACACCAGCGAAGGGAATTAAGCGGTCGGGGTACTTCTTTGCTGCCTTGGAAAAAGTTTTATGTTGCTCCTCAATATTCATAGCCTCGCCGGTTCCAACGGCTAGGGCCATGTCATTGACCAGAATGATTGACTTGTCAATCCCGGCCAGGTCCATATCCTGAACTAGCATATCGCCTGATACATCCCACCACCCTGGGGTTCTCTGCCAGAGCTTTTCTTCAGGAGTACCTGAAAGGAAGGCTGATATCCTTATGTATTCAGCCCACCACTGCCTGGAAGGCAAATTCTCATCAAACAAATGACAATGCACATCAATAATCATTTCAACTAGCTTACCCCCTTCCAATTATGTTTGAACTGTGCTAAGGACTGTCTAAGAGCCGCGTCCTTCACCTGGACTGACTCCCCTCAGAAACAGAGGGGAGTGCAGGCTACTCTATGGGTACAAAAACCGGGAAGTCCTTCTGACTCAGTAGACCCGGTTTGGCTTGGACAACATAGGGTACCGCATTTGCCACCCGAGCTGCTGTCACTAGACCTGCTGAGGTCAAGCCCTTGATTGTGATATCGATGTTTGGCTCTCCATCAATGGTGAGAATATCGCCCGGTTGAAGGCCTTTCTCAGCATCTTCCTTGCGTGACTCCTCGGTTGGGGCAAAGGTCATAGTAAAGTCGAGAACTATAGCCGGCTTACCATTGCTCTTATAGCCGGTGGTGACAGTCTGCACATTGCTGACCTGTCCCGGCTCGATGGTTGCGTATTTGCCCACGCGCTTTGACTTGGAGATCCATGCCTTTAGTTCTCGTTTGATATCGGTGATCTCCCAGCCCATGGCATCGGCCATCATCTTTATCTGTTCTGGATGCCCGGTATGCGCTACCAAGCTGCCATCTGCTGCGTGCTTGTCAAAGACCTCAATTTTTTCACCAAGATCAAATTGCTGTAATACATGATTACCTAAATCACTGCACTGGTTGCATCTTCTCTCGGTAATTTTGGTTACCTTGGCACAAGCACCGGCAAAGGTTAGAGGGACTAGGTCCTGCAGGAAACCGGGGTTTATACCGGTGCCCAGCACGGTAACCGAGTGACTCTTGGCTAGCTCGTCAATCTCATGAGCCAGCTTTGCCTGGCTTACCCATGGGTATGCCAGCTCCTCGCAGGCTGATACAAAATTGAGCCCTGACTTGATGCATGTGAATAGAGGCCCTTTTAAGTCTTCGACGAAGGATACGGTGGAATCAAGGACTATGTCCGCAGAGGTCTTGGCAATGACATCTTCAAGAGAGTTGGAGACTATTACGCCCAGCTTTTTGTTGAGCCCTAACACCTCTCCTACATCTTTCCCGATTTTTGCCTTGTCAGTGTGGACGACCGCCCCTACGATCTCTATGTATGGCCTTTCTGCCATCATACGACCTGCGTACTGTCCTACCCCGCCCAGCCCGTGGAGAATTACTTTTATCATATAGCGACTCCTTTCTAGTGTATTTTGCGAAGGTCTATTTATTTTCGCAACACCGCGGTATAACATATCATAATTTTGCTTCCACTGTCAAATTGATATACTCGCTCCTCTCTCTGAATTTTCGCCTTTTATTTTAATGAAAATACTATTTTTTGTCCCTTTATCTCCCTCAGTATTCCCCCCTTTCTCTCAAGATACTGCAGGTGAGCAATCACCTCTCCCAGAGCAAACCACTTTTGCGAGATGGGGAATAGCTCCCAGCATTCATAGGACATATTCCAGTTCATCTGCGATGCTACCTGGAAGGCATTCTTACCCCCTGTTCTAAGGATGGATATGACCTCGCTAGCCCTTATTTGGTGATGATATTTTAATTCCTGGATCCTCTCCCTGAAGTTCTTGAAGATGCCTCTATGCCCAGGTAGCACAAGCTCAACCTCAAGGTTATAGACCTTGTCCAGGCTTTGCAGATACTCTTCCAAGGAGTTTTCATTGTCAGCCCACGCTGAGATGTTGGGGGTTATGTTGCCGAGAATATGGTCTCCGGATAGGAGGATCTTCTTGCTGGGTTCGTAGAGGCACATGTGACCCTTGGTATGTCCCGGGGTTTCCACACATCTAAACAGATAGTCGCCGATGCTTATGCTGTCGCCTTCCTTCAGGATATGGAAGTCGAGGCGACCCCTTGAACTATATTTTCTACCCGGGTGATTTCTGAGAGCCTTCTGGAGCTCGTCCTCGGGGAAGCCGTTTATGCGGGCGGCATCAGATGCCTCCGTCCAGTGACCGCCAGAGTTGATAAAATCAGCGTCCGGTTGGTTGAAGTATATGGTTGTTGTATCCGTGACAAGGCTTGAAACAAGCCCTATATGGTCTGCGTGCATATGGGTAATAAAGAAATCGGTCTTGTTTAGATCTACATCAAGCTCTCTTAACCCCGAGGTCAGTGCCTTCAGGCACTCTTCACGATTCATCCCGGTGTCAATGATTAAGGATTTATCTTGACATCTCAAGACATAAGAGTTGACGGCTTTCAGGGGGTTTTGAGGTAAGGGCACCTCAATCCTGTATAGGTTGGGTAGGATTTTTTCAATCATCGTCTTGTCTGTAATGTTTTGATGGTGGAATTTGCGTCCCGCCATTTTCCCTGGAGTTTGGGGTAGGGGAGACTGGTAAGGATGCAACTAACAGTATATCACTCACTTGGTGAACCAGGCAAACAAAGCGGTTCCTATAAGCCCTATGATGGCGGCAGAGTAGAATACTGAGTCGATGTTGATAAAGTCATTCATTACTCCACCTAGAAGTGGCCCTATGGCCATACCTATGCTCATTGCCATGGTGAATATGGCGATGGTTGAGCCCATGCCGAACTTTCTCCCCTCTTCTACCGCTAGGGCTGAGGCGGCTGGCATAGAAATAGCACCGCTGAGACCCTGTAAGGCGCACAGGGCTAATAGCTGCCAGAAGTTATGCATCAGGGGAACCATAGCCATAAAGGTAAGCCTGAGCAGGCTACCGGTGATTACCAGAGCCCTCCGGTTAAACCTGTCGGCAATTTTACCGCCGTATGGCTGAAGTAGTGACATTAAAAGGATGTTGACCGCCAGCAGTATTCCTATAAGCGTTGGGCTCAGGCCGATATATAGGGCGGCAAAAGTAGGCAGAAAGGTAGCAAGGGCTCCTCTACCCAGGTCATCGGCCAGCCGGAAGCTGAAGAGCCCCTTGATTACATTGCTGGCGCTCATTTCTTTGAAAGATGACCGGGGATTGTCTGCTATTCTTCTCTGCTTCATCTCGGGGAGAAAGATAATGGCTATCAGGAATGCTATCAGATTAAGACCGCCCATGGCGGAGAAGGCGATATCCATCCCGAAGTAGTCGGTCAGGGCCCCGCCCATTAAAGGGCCAAAGCCGAAGCCGGTAAAGAAGGCGGCATTGAAGTATCCCATCCATTTTCCCTCTTCACCCTCTGGTGAAATATCGCCGACATAAGCCTGGGCGATGGGGATAACCATACCGGCAGCAGCCCCCTGGATTAAGCGGATAAGGGCTAGCTGTGAGACAGTATCTGCCCATATATAGCCCATTGAGATAACGGAGTAGATAATGAGACCGGTGCAGATAAACAGCTTCCTGCCGTTGCGGTCGGAGAGCTTGCCTATAATAGGCATAAATATGGCTCGGGAAATGGAGAAGCTGGCAAAGATTATACCTAGCCAGATTCCGGTGGCTCCCATATTCTCGGCATAGAGCGGAAGGAGAGGGGCTATTATTCCTACCCCTAGCATTGCTGAGAAGATAGAAAGGCCCAGGATAGGGAAGACCTTCTTAAACATGCGGATATCTAGGGTATTGTAGAATTTTGCTGCTGAGGTCTGGCAACTTGGGGGACAGACTGGGTCCCTGGCTCCAGCCTGTAGCCGCTGGTCGTGGTTACATTATCACCCAAGGCTGAGTCTTCAATAATCCCATCGTCGTTGAGGTAGCAGTTATTAGCCACGACGGAGTTTCTTAGGGTAACACGCTGTCCCAGCTGGGAGTTTTGCCAGATAATAGATTTCTCGACTACGGTGCCTTCCTGTATTTTGCACCCGTTGCCAATAACCACAGGCCCTATCAGCTTGACATTAGGGCCGATAGAGCAGTTATCGCCTATCACTGCCGGCCCCTTTATCTGGGCTGTTGGGTGGATATAGCTTTGCTTTCCAATCTGCACCTCCTCGGGGGCGTGCTGGCTGCTTTTGCTAGCGAGCAGGTCCCGGTGCAGCTGGAGGTATTTCTCCGGGGTTCCTATGTCTATCCAGTATGTAGAGTAATCATAAACCCAGGCCGGTATTCTTGGATTGGGAAGGGTTGCAAATAGCTCGTGCTCGATACTGAAATTGGTTTGAGGTGGAATCTGGGCGAGAACCTCGGGTTCCAGTATATAGGTACCGGCGTTTATCATATTGGCGGTTATTTCATCCGGGCCAGGTTTCTCCAGAAAACGGGTAATCTTGCCCCGGGCGTCGGTTTCTATTAGACCGTAGCCGGTAGCGTCATTAACCGGGGTGCGAGCGATAGTTAGCTTGGCTTTCCTTCCCTTATGGGTGTCTAGCATGGCTGTGATATCCAGGTCAGTAAAAATATCGCCGTTTAGCACCAGGAAGGTCTCATCCAGGTAGTTTTCGGCATTCTTCACTGCCCCACCTGTCCCCAGAGGGCTGTCTTCCACCGAGTAATAAAGCCTGACTCCGAACTGGCTGCCATTACCAAAGTAGTTCTCAATAGGCTGTGTCAGGTGGCTTTGAGCCAGGATTATATCCCTTATCCGGTGCTTCTCAAGGTGACGGATGACATGCTCTAGAAATGGGGTGTTAAGCACGGGCACCACCGCTTTAGGCGTGTTGCGGGTTAGGGGGCGCAATCTGGTTGCCTTACCACCTACCAGGATGACTGCTTTCATTACTGCTCCTTGAGTGGCTGATGTGTCTGGTCAGGTCTTACTCAATCACTGCCGGTAGCAATTGGGAGATAATATATAATAATAGAAGAGTATCCAATGAAAGTCAAAAGGGGTTTTGGGTATAGAGGGAGAGCGGTTAGCTATCGGCGAACATAATATACCTGGGTGCTTCTTTCTCCCGCCCGGGCTTGCCCATGCCTGTTGGTTAAGCCGTAAATTTGAGCAAAGAAGCTTACATTGTGTATAATAAAGTAGTTTTTCCGGCGCCGTTAGGGCTGGGTAGTCCGAGGCTTATATCTTGGGGCACTTGTACAGATAGTTCATTAAGTGCCGTGATATTATATGTAACTGAATGAGGCGCCGTTTATTTGGACGACTAAACCAGTATGTTTTTGATAGGGGGCGGATGAGCAGAAAACGAGTAGCTAGTCTGACTTCTAATATTCTGAACCCTTTCCTGGTGAGCTTTATAGTAATCCCACTGCTTGCCTTCAAGGCAACATCTAGCACACTTGATGCCCTTAAGTGGGCGCTGATTTTGGTTGCCCTCAGTATATTGCCGGTTTTGTCAATTGTTGTTTATCTGGTTCGGAACGGAAGGCTTGATGGCTTCTTTATCAATGTCCGCAGGCAGAGGACCAGGGTTTACTGGCTGTCAGCCGTTTGCGCTGGAGCAGGCTGTGGCATCCTTCTTTGCTTTGAGGCACCGTTAATCCTGATAGCCACATTTGTGGCCGGCCTTGCGACAGTGGCCGTGTTTATGTGCATAAATCTGCGGTGGAAGATAAGTGTCCACACTGCCTTTATCGCCGGTTCAATAACCGTGCTGGTTATCTTGTATGGCTGGATGGCTGCCATAGCTGCCGTGCTGGTGCCTTTAATGTCCTGGGCAAGGATAGAGTTGAAGCACCACTCGCCAGCTCAGGTGGCTACAGGTGCTCTCCTGGCAACCCTGATTGTGGTCGGGGTGTTTTATCTCTTTGTCCTCATTTGATTTCGTGGATGCTGGGGCAAAAAATAATCTACCCTTCCAGACACTGCTGGGGGGTGGGGTTTAGCCTCTTTCAGGGTTGGTTTATCGTCTGGTAAGCGGATTCCACCTCGTGACTAGACTTTCGAAAGAGTCCTCAGGGAATTTCTCCTTGAATATCTGGTAGTAGTACATTTCAGCCTCGGATTCAAGTAATATATTGGATTTGGTCTGCCGACTATGCGAGTAATCTTTCTTGAGGCTGGCCCTTTGCCCGATTAATTTGGTAAGATTTGCTGAGCCGGCGCCTGAGGCGAAGGGTTGTTTTACCCTTTCTAGTGTGCGGTCGGGTAACAAGCCGGTAAAGGCTTTCCGTAGAATCCATTTCTCGATTCTTTTTGTGCCGTATACCTTCCATGCCATAGGGATTTTAGAGCAGAAGGTGATGACTCTATTATCCAGGAAGGGGGGGCGGAATTCTAGCGAGTGAGCCGCCATCATTCGGTCGAGCCTCTGGAGTCCCGTATGGTAGGCGTTGCTTATCAGGTCTTCGGTGATTAGAAGGGATTCTGCCTCATCTTTTGCCTCTTTCAGCTCGTGGTAACCTCCCAGGAATTCATCGGCTCCTTCTCCACACAGCACGCAGTCCGTATGCCGGGTAGCCAGCCTGGCGGCGAAGTAGTTGGCTACGGCTCCATATACGCAGTCCTCTTCAAAGGATTCCAGGTAGTAGATGACCTGAGGCAGCACCTGCTCTATCTCTTTTTCCCCGTAGATATACTCATGGTGCTCGGTGCCCAGATAATGTGCCATATCTTGCGCCCGTCCCAGGTCTTCAGAATTGTTTCTTCCGGTACCGACGGTGAAGGTCTTCAGGTTAGACTGGCATTCCTTTGCCAGGTAGGCGATGACGCTTGAGTCCAGACCGCCGCTAAGCAAAATACCGCTAACCTTGCCATCCTTCATCCGTTTCTCCACCGCTCCTCTCAGCAGGTCAAGGAGAATGCTAGCTGCTTGTTCAGGGCTGTCAAAATCGGGGACTGAGTATTGTGAACTCTCGAAGGGTTGAAGCCCATGCCGTTGGGTATAGATATGGGCTGGTGGTAATTCCAATACGTCGGTGCATAGGTCTACCAGGGCTTTCATCTCCGAGGCGAAGTAGAGTTCGCCATTCTTGTGGCCATAGAATAGGGGGCGTAGGCCCACACTATCTCTGGCTAAAATTAGGTCGTCGCTGGTGGCTAGAGCAAGGGCGAAGTCCCCGTCCAGATGCTCCACGAATCCGGAACCAAGTTTGTCGTGTAGCTTGATCAAGAGGTCTGCTTCCAGGGGTGGCATCTTGTCTTCGGAGAAGAGATGGCCGTCTATTACTGCGATAGTGTCAGATGTCTGGGAGTGGGTTCTTCCTGCCTGCTGGGTCTCGGGGGGTAGCATACAGCATCCGAGGGCTACCTTATCCCCGCAGCAAAGCCACTTGTCCGCGGGCCCTCGGTGAAGGAGCTTCCTTAGCATCAGCTCCAGCGCATTTTTGTTACCCGGCCTGGTTCCTGCTATGCCTGCCATTGTTGTTTTTCCCTCCCTTTGTCATTTTACTTTTTCAAAGATAGCTACCAAACCGTGTCCGCATCCCAATCCTTGTTGAAGCCCTATCTCCAGTTCCCTGAGGCAGTAGCCTAGTTGTGGCTCGATTAAGCTGGCTTGAGCATTTCTTGTTTTTATCCTGGTTGCTGCTCTTACCACGCTCTTCATGGCACTGAGTGACCTCTTAAGAGGTGGTGGCATCTCTGGGGGACCTTCTGTTGGTTCACTCTTCTCGAGCAGTGCCTTGGTATAGGTTACTAGGTAATTCCAGCAGTCGGCTAGCCTTTGGTAGTAGTCATTTACCTCGGCAAAGCCATTCTTGGGAACGTAGAGAATTAATAGCTCATCCAGATTAGCACATATGTTAGGCTCAAAAAGGGAGTTGACCAGTCGGCGCAGAGGCTGGCAGTGGGGGTTGTATTGAGCTGTGTCCATGTGACGTCCTATGAAAGAAGAACGGTCGGCTAGCTTTCGCAGTGTAAGGCTGGCTCCAACCCTCTTTTTAACCTGGTGATAAATGTGTAGAACCTCCTGGCGCCCCACAATTCTTAGCGGGAAGTGGGACAGCTTTGTCTGTTCTATCCCGTTGTTGGTATGTATGTAGGATATGGTGTAATCTATCCACTGGTTGTGTTCCATATCCTTTGTCCAGAGTGTCTGCCACTCATATGAGTAGCGCCCCAGCCAATCGACTATGATAACAGCTCCGTCTTTACCATGCCTGGCAATATTGCTCAGAAGCTCCACAGTCTGTTCATCGTTGTTATGGGATAACGTTCCGTAATTAGCCAGGTACAGGTCATAGGGCTCTTCAGCGCCGAGGTCGAAGTCGTTCAGGTCTGACTGGACAAAGGCAACATTCTGTCTGTTACCGTATATGGCTCGTGCTTGGTTCAGCAGCTCCTGGTTTACATCAACCCCTTTGTAGAGCCCGAGTGTGCTGGGGTCTAAAATCTTTGTGTTGTGCTCAGCACGCAAGGGTTTGTTGCCATTGGTGCCGACAGCCAGTTCAAGGCCATCCCCGCTGCCACATCCCAGGTCCAGTAAGCGGAGTTTCTCACCGCGCTGCTTTCTCCGGGCTGCCAGCTGCTCTAGGTAGGGCTTGAGGTGAAGCTCGAGCTCCTCGTCTTCCCAGAAGCGGCGCACGTTATCATATTTCCCTAGAAGGCCGCTGTGTTTCTGGTAGAGGTTACTTTGGAAAGCTTCATTATAGGCGGTTATCTCAGCCATGGTTTTTCCTTTAGTTCCCATCTTTTGAGGCTAGGGCTCCCACTACCCTTACTGCATCAAACCCATCGGCTCCGTAGCCGTCGGCACCTATGCTTTGAGCGAACTCTTCCGAGACGGCAGCCCCGCCGATAATGACCTTTACCTTGTCCCTGACCCCGTTTTCAATGAGGGCCTGAATGGTATCCTTCATGTGTATCATGGTGCTGGTGAGCAGAGCGGACATTCCCAGAAATTGAGGCCTTTCTTCCTTCACTGCGGCGGCGATGGTCTGGGAGTCGATATCGTTTCCTAAGTCCTTGACTGCGTAGCCGGCACCGCGAAGCAGTATTGAGACTATGTTCTTGCCGATATCGTGGAGGTCTCCTTTTACCGTAACCACAATTATCTTGCCTCTGGGTTTGATACCACTTTTGGCAAGGTGTGGTTCCAGTATTTCCATGGCTGCTCCTACGGCTTCGGCTGAGGCTAGCATATCCGGGATATAGTATTCCTTGGACTCGAACTTCTGCCCGACGATATCCATGCCTTCGGTTAGCCCGTTTTTGATTATATCTCTGGGGTTAAGCCCCTGAGCGAGAGCCTCCTCGGTAAGCTCGCTAACTCCGGGTTGACCTACCATGCCTTCTTCTAGTCCCTCATCGTTCTGGGTTACTCTCCCTTGGATGACATTTTCCTTGATGAGTTGCAATATGTCTCCGGTCACAATCTACCTCCAGGCCTATAAATTTCTCAGTCTTGCCAGCAAGCCAGGCACTTCCTGAAACACCTTATCCGTGGTTTCTTTGACTATATGGGGTGGCGGTAGTGACATAATCTCCTCCATTCTGTCTCGGGCTTGAAGAAGAGCCTCGTCTGCTGAGTCTTTACCTTCGAAGGGGTAGGGGGGTGCAATCTCTCCGGAACGAAGAGCACTCCGCACAAATCGGACATATAGCTTGTGGGAGGTGCTCATGACGCTTCTTATTTGTTCTAGTGATTCTGAGATCCCGTTGTCAGTCACCGCTGGTGGATTGGCGAATCTCTTCACCATGCCTATATGGACATCATCCAGTACTGCCTGGACAGGGCAGAAGGTATTGGTTCGCTCCATAAGACCAAAGGCGTAGTGTATATACTGAGGCCCGGCGAGTGTTATCAGGATGTGTGAGAATAGCCTTTCTACCGATGCCTGTATTCCCGGCGTCTTTATATCGGATATACCACCGGTGGAGTAGCAGGGCAGGCCATAATAGCGTGCCATCTGGACGCAGTCAATATTATACTGGCTGAACTCGGGGACTCCGTAGGAATCAGATAGGTCGACCATGCAGGCTCTGTTCGGTACACTGCCATAGAGTACGGGGGCACCCTTGTTTACCAGCTGGGTTAAGGCTATGCCCACCAGAATCTCGGCGTTGATTTGAGCTACCATACCCTCTTCTCTGATAGGGGCGGTGGAACCACCCTGAGGGGAGCTGGAGATGACCAGGGGTATACTTTTCTTGGCTATCTCAATTGCTTTCTGTGTGGTGTCGTCTACAAGCTGTAGAGGGCTTTTTACTACGCAGGTTATGAAGGAGATGATGGGGTTCTTCCTCAATCTGTCATCCCCGCCGGCTATAATCTGGGCCATCTTGACCACATTGCCTAGCTGACTAAACTCCGTTAGCCCTGACATCACATGCTTGGTAGTGTTGTTCAATGAAATAAAGAATTTATTAACATCCTTGTTTTCGTTGGTGATGTCATCGTCTTGGATATTGACCGGGCGCAGGAAGCTGTCCCAGGTGTCAAGGTGCTCACAGAGGCGTGCTGCCTTGGCCAGTTTGTCCGTGGTGCCCTTCTCTGTCCTGAATACAGGAAGGTTAATTTGAAGGTCTGGATTATGCTTGCCGACAAAGGCTTCTACATCTGTGCTCAGCCAGTTGTTTGCCTCGGAGCCCGAGGCAAAGCGCACCCTGGGTTCATGCCCGTCAAGGATGAGGCAGTTGTTTTCGTCCCGTGCCCCTAGCTTCACCACCTTCGGTGCTGCCTGCACCGCATCATTAATTACCTTCTCGGGTACCTTGAGCAGCCAGCAGGCATTGCCTTCTTGCTGGATGGGTAAGACCTCGGCTCCATAACCGCCGAAGATTTCAGTGGCATCACGGTTGAAGCATACCACGCCGGGGTTGGCCAATATAGCCATGGAAGCCTGGTGTATTCTTTCCACCTGCTCTAGCTTAAGCCGCTGGTATGGTTCTACTAATACTCCTTGTCGTGCCATAGCATTTTCTCTAGTCTACTAGAATGCCCCTTCTGTAAGCCCTGATGTAGCCTCTGCATGCGTTGTCCTTGCCCGTGAGCATGTCGGCTACACTGACGGCGCCCATCATTTTAGCGTCGAGCGGGTTTAGTATCACTGCATCAAGCCCGGCATAGGCCGCCATCATCAGGAAGGAGCGGTTGACCAAACCCCTGCCGGGTAGACCGTAGGAGATGTTGCTCAAACCTAGCACAGCCCTGGTGGTTGGATAGCGTGCCTTAATCTGCTCCAGGGTTTTCAGTGTAACCATCCCTTGGTTAGAATCCACAGCAATGGGCAGCATCAGGGGGTCGAAGAATATCTGCTCCGCCTCCAGCCCCAGCTGGGTCAGGCGTTTCATTATCTGCTCGCAGGCGGCCAGGCGCTCTTCAGCGGTGTCGGGGATTCCGTTTTCTCCCATAGCCAGTGCTATTAACCAGGCTTGGCGCTTTGCTGCTAGGGAACCGATAGATGTCAGCCTTTCAGGCTCAGCAGTGACCGAATTGATTATCAGCCGTTCCCCGCGGTATTTGTGCAGGGCGGCTTCAATCACACCAGGGTTGCTGCTGTCGATAACGAGAGGTCTATCTGTGGCTTCCTGAACTACCTCTACTAGCCACTCCATGGTTGCGGCTTCATTATCTTGGGCGCTGTTGCCTATGCCGCTATTTACATCTATGAAATCAGCCCCGGCCGCAACTTGGGCTCTAACCAGGTTCTGCAGAAAATCCCTGTCTTTGCGGGTGAGGGCTTCAGCCACAGACTTGCTGGATGCGTTGATGTTTTCTCCGATTACTAGCATATCAGTCCACGATACCTGCTATCTCTGAGATTACTTGCTGCCTTATCGCCGGAGGTAAGCTGTAGTTGTGGTTAGCCATAATCTCATTCACTTTTTCTGCTGCCCTTTCCCAGGTATGCTTTGCCCCTCCGGCTTCCCATTCCTCTCGGCTGTCTCTATCGCTCAGGGAGGGATGGTAGTGCTCGCTGTGCATAAAGCGCCTGGTATGCTTAGCGGTTACGAAATTACCCCCTGGGCCTACCTGCTTGATGAGGTCAAAGGCCAGGGTGTCGTCGTTCACCTTTATACCATCGACGGCTCTCATTACCATCCCCAGTATCTCATTGTCCATGACATATTTTTCATAGCATGCAGTCAGTGCAAATTCCATGAGCCCTGCGGCGTCGTGAATGAAGTTGGCACCGGCGAGGGCACAGAGAAGCCCGGTGAGTCCGGACTCATAGCCGCTCTGGGCATCCAGCACCTTGGAGTCAGTCATACCACCGGTGGCATAGAAGGGGAGCTTGTAGAACTGTGCCATCTGGGCGCCAGCCGCATTAAGAAGTCCCATCTCTATTGAGCCTGCTAGGTACTTGAGGTCTCTGAGGTCGGTGTTGGTGGCTACCGAGCCGAAGATAACCGGTGTCCCCGGGTTGATAATCTGAGCAAGGAATACTCCCATTAGGGAGTCGACAGATTGAAGCACCAGATTCCCGGCCAGTGTTACCGGTGAGGTGGCACCGCATAGAGGCTCGGCAGGGCATACCAGAGGGATGCCGGACTGGGCGATAGTCGCTACCAGGTCACCATACTGCTTGTCCATCTTCAGGGGACTTATGCTGCAGGTTATCATGGAAATAAGGGGGCGCTGGCGTAGGCTCTCCTTTGAGCCAGCGATAAGCTCTGCCATCCGTATCGTTTGTTTTACTCCGTCAATGGTGTAAACACCACCCATGATGTGCTTGGTGGTGTTGTCCAGTCCGGCGAAGAAGCGGTTTGCATCTACCTGCTCTATGGGTAGCTCGCTGGGGTAGGTGGGTAGCATAAACAGGTGGATGTTTTCCAGGTTGTCAACCAGCCTGGCAATATGCTTCAGGTCGTTCAGCGTGGCCAGTCGCCTTTGTCCTGTGTCGGGGTGGTATATATAGAGGGCAGTTCCCCCGGTGCCGGTGTATACTCGTTGGCCGCCCAGTATGACATCGTGCTTCTCATCTTGACCGCAGAGTCTGACCTCGGACGGAGCCATATCTATGAGTTCCATGGCTTTTTCCCGGGGCAGGCGCACTAGGCGCCTGTCTTGGTCGATTGATGCTCCGGCTTGCTTGAAGAAGTCCAGTGCTGCTTCCGAGTTTACCTCAAAACCTACCTCTTCTATTACTCGCATCGCAGTCTGGTGAATTCTATTTATTGACTCCTCGGTGAGGGGCTTAAAACTGCCGCCAGGTAATCCTCTTCGAATCATATCTCTAGGCTCTATCTCCTGCTCCGGCATTCGCGTCGTCTGTCACAGGTTTTGCAAGGGTTGTATGTCTCTACGTCGTTGCTGGAGGGGCCGATGCCGATAATGCCTGATATTGATTTCTGGGGAATCATCAGACACCTCCCGGTCAGGTGAACTCCTGCTGTGGAGCCGTTCATTGCCCAGAAGACCATTCTCTGTTGACCTATGTCCCAGTCACAATAGCCGGGGCTGAAACGTGGGCTTATGACGAGCCCTTGGTCTCTGGCTATCTCTCCTATCTCGGCTTGGGCGAAATCGGCTACCCTCTCCACGGTATCTGAGCCTATCGCATCTAGCACTGCCGCTTTGAGCATGAGTCCATCCTCAGCTAGCTGGTTGGTAATTTCCTCCAGGTGTTCGCCTATCGTTGCTACAAAGATTGCTACTTTGTGACATTCTTCCAGCAACCGGGCAATGACCTGGCTTTTGAATATAATCGAATCCTGTATGAGGGCAATGGAGCCCCGTGCCCACTCGACATCTCTGATGACATATGAATATAAAGGTTGGATGAGTTGCTGAGCGTGTTTTGTATACTCGTTGACCAGGGATAGGGTGCGCACCGGTGCCTTATAATCGGAGTCGTATCCTATGCGATGACATACCTTTCTTCTATCAATCTTAATATCAATGCAGTCATTAGTAATCAATATTCTGCCATACCGTCCTTTCAATAGGGATATCGTGAGCAGACAAATGCCCTTGCCTTCTACAGGGCGGATCCGGGGTAGATATTTATTGGAGGGATGATTTGGGGATAGCATGCAAAAGGGATTATGTTGGTGGATACTAATGGGGTTTTCATTTAAAGGGGAAAAACTAAGCAGGTTACAGGTGCTTTATGAGGGGTTGACTTAAGCTATTATCTACCTGTATGGGGAAGTAGGTAGATAATCCCGGATCATATTCATCCTTTATTAGCTCAGATCACCTCATACCCTCCTTGCGAGATTATCGCTCCTTTCTTAACCCACTGTCTGCGATTTATGATATCACATGGTCCGTTGGTTGTCCAGCTTGCTGATGGGGAGTATTTACCTTGGCTGCGGGGCGTTTTTTCGGTGCTGTTCAATGGCGCAATTAGACATCAAACCTCCTCAGCAACTGTCAGCAGGGCTCATGGCTGGATGGTTTGCTTTAATTTCTGTGGAGATGGGGGTGGTGAAGAGTTGTTTCTTAGCCCTGCCTCATCTGTTGCTCCTGGATGAGCCTCGCTCCGTATTCAAGGAGCAGCTTGATTCGTTCCGGGGGCATTTTTTTTGATTCCAGGTAGGTTTGCAGGGCTTCAATAGGGGTTATTTCTTCAGGGGCCCATTTCCCTAATCTGGGGCGGGCCTCCCGCTTAACGGCTTTGGCGATGGTAAAGTAATGGGCTTCTTTCAAAACATCCCTGAGGTCGGTATCCCTGAGATGGCCTTCAAGCTCTGCGGGCAGGCTGATGTTTAGCCTGACTATAGCATCCTTAATCTTGTCCTTCTGCTCGTTGATAGTCCTGAGTATTGTTAGTGACGGGTCGGTGTCCCGGGGCTCAACATCGATATTAACAGTAAGAAAACGGCGCCCGGTTACGGGGTGGAAGTCGAAGGCTACCTGCCGTTTACCCGTTTGCTTGTCTTGCCTGATCTCTACCAGATAGAATCCCTTGTCATCTTCCTCCTCGCCGAAGTCCACGCGCTCCAGGCTGCCAGAATAGACCACCGCCGGGTTGTCTTTCAGGACCTGATGTCTATGGATATGGCCCAGGGCTATATAGTCAAAGGCAGGATTGGCAACATTGCTTGGCAGCAGTGCGTGCTCCTGTCCTATGGTCATTAACCTTTCTGAGCTGACCTGAGCTCCGGAGACCCAGACATGTGCTGCTAGTATAGAGGGTAGTTTGGGGTCAAGCTTTTGGGCGCTGCCAGTAATGATATTGGTTAATTTCTCCTGGGCAACTTGGTTAATCTGGTCAAAGGTAAGGTTTTTAGTTCCTTCTTTGCTTAGCAGGGCACTGCGTCTTAACCAGGGTAGAGAAGCTATTTGAATGGTGCCGCTATTGGTCGGGATTTGGTAGATGTCAGGATGGTTGGAGACGTAAACATTTTTGATGGCTAGGGTGTCAAAGATTTCAGTGGTGGTGGCTCTCCCTATAGCGTTGGGCAGGTCATGGTTGCCTGTTAAAAGGAAGATGGGGATACCGCCGGTGGACAGGCGGTTGATGCGCTTGGCAAATTCCCGCTGCTGGGTCTGGGTAGGCTCGCGGCTCTTGTAGGCATCGCCGCAGAAGAGTACAAGGTCTACCTTTTCATCTATAGCATAGCTTACTACCCGGTCAAGGGCATTCAGAAAATCCTCCAGGCGGGTGGATAACCCGGTTTCCGGGTTTATATGGCCGTAGTTTTCTACACCAAGGTGAAGGTCAGCAAAGTGGAGGATTTTCATCGCTATATAACCCCATTCCCTTTATCCCCATTCCCCTTATCAAGGGGTAGGGGGAATGATATTAAAAAGAGGGGCGAAGCCTCTCTAAAACTCCTTCTAACTTCACGCCCCCCGTCCCCCTTTTCCCCTGCTGTCCATTTTTGTTGACATAACACGAGAAACGATTCAAGGCTAACTAGATACGAATCGTTTCCCCAGATTTTTATCTATCTTGCCTTTAGTCATTTTCCCCGCCCTTCCATATCGTGCCGCCGGGAGGCAGTATCAGGAAGTCTTCCCCTTCCAGCTTGGCTTCCAGTGTTCTCTTCAGCTCATCTATGGGGGCTCGTATCTGATTCATACTGTCGCGTTCCCGGATGGTGACCTGCTCGTCCTCCAGTGACTGGAAGTCAACGGTGACACAGAATGGGGTGCCTATCTCATCCTGCCTCCGGTAACGGCGGCCAACGCTCTGGGCATCATCGTAGCTTACCATCCAGTGTCGGCGCAGGTCGGTGTGTATCTTTTTGGCTACTTCCACCAGCTTATCCCGCCGGCTCAGGGGCAGTACGGCTACCTTGAAGGGAGCCAGGGCAGGGTTGAGGTGGAGGAGCACCCTGGTTTCTTCCTTGTCAGGCTCTTCATCATAGGCATCGCACAGGAAGGCCAGAGCGGAGCGGTCTACCCCGGACGAGGGCTCAATTATATAGGGAATGATATGCTCCTTGCTTTCTTCGTCAAGATAGCTCAGGTTCTTGCCGCTATACTTGGCATGCTGAATCAGGTCAAAGTCACCACGGTTGGCAATCCCTTCCAGTTCGGCCCAGCCCATAGGGAACAGGTAGTCGATGTCATAACAGGCACGGGCATAATGGGCTAGCTCCTTTTTGGTGTGCTCGCGGAGCTTGAGGTTATCCTTTTTGATGCCGAGCCTCACATACCAGTTGAGTCGCTCTTCCAGCCAGTAGTTGAACCATTTCTCGTCGGTCTCTGGCTTGACGAAGAACTCTATTTCCATCTGCTCAAATTCCCGACTGCGGAAGATAAAGTTACCTGTGGTAATCTCATTGCGGAAGGCCTTGCCTATCTGGGCAATGCCGAAGGGCAGCTTCTTTCTGGTGGTATTGACTATGTTCTGGAAGTTGACGAACATACCTTGCGCTGTTTCCGGACGCAGGTAAACCACATTGGCCTCTTCCTCAACAGGCCCCATAAAGGTCTTGAACATCAGGTTAAACTGTTGGGGTTCGGTGAATTGGCCAATTGTATCACAGAATGGGCATGGTATTTTACTCGTATCGTCGACAAAATCCAAAAGAGTTGCAGGTTGTGCTGGCGGAACTTGAAATATTCTTATCTTTGAAGATGCGGGTTGTTTGCTTATTAACTGTTGCCACTTTCCCTGTAGTTCTTCTTGGTTAAAGCCGCTTACATATCCAATAAATTGATTCTGGAGGTATACTTCTCGTACTAACACTTGGTCTAGCCGAAATCTCTGATGGCAGCTCTTGCACTCCACCAGTGGGTCGGAAAAGCCCTCAATGTGTCCGCTGGCAGCCCAGGTCTGGGGGTGCATCAGGATACTGGTGTCCAGACCTACCATATCATCGCGCTCTTGTACTACAGCCTGCCACCAGGCCTGCTTGATGTTCCGTTTTAACTCTATTCCCAAGGGGCCATAATCCCAGCAACTGGATAGCCCGCCGTAGATTTCGCTGCTGGGGAAGATAAACCCGCGCCGCCGGCTTAGAGAGACAATCTTTTCCATGTCGACCCTGTCTGAAGCCTGTTTGGTCACTGCTCCTCCTTAAGACCTTTTGCCGGATGTTCTGTCGGCTAGTCCTCTGCTTCGCTGTATAGCCCGGATGAAGAATATGCCCAGAATGATACCCCCTGAGACGGCAATAATCAGGGCGAATGTCCACACGGGCATGGTGTGTATCTGGTAGGAATTGTAGCTGAAAATATCAATCATTGCAAAGCAGAGAATAATCTGAGGGAGTGCCACCATGTTGCCTATAAGTGATAGCAGCCTCCCCGGCTTTACCAGGGCAGTCTCAGGCTGCTGGGACAGGGCACCCAGTTTTATTATTCCCCAGACACTGGCTCCTGCTACTAGGGTAAGGAGGAGTTGCGGTATGAGCAGAGCCAGTGTAATCATATCGCGGCTTAGCCACTTGTCAGGTGAGCCATCAGAATTGAAGTGATAGGCTACCTCTATGGGAAGTTGGTGGTAGAAGTAGGCGGTCAGAATCAGTGACAGGAACAGGGTGACTAGCGGAAGTATGATATAGTTCCAGCGGAAGGGCAGGGTCTCTGCGGAGGAGGTTTCTTTAGCCGTCTGCCGGTATCTGAGTGCAAGCCAGAAGGCTATCACACAGCCCAGACTGAGCAACAGGATTGCGATTAAAATGATGATGGGTATGGTCATCTATCTTATTGATTGGGTGTAATCGGCACATAAAAATTACCAGTTTTGGCTTTGTATGTCAAAGGCGGGCTGGTTTTCAGGGGTTGTCGGGCATTGTTATGTGCGATATGTTGGCTGTCTTATGAATAGCTTGTGAGACTGGCCTTTTTATAGATTTGACTGGCTTTGATTGCAGCAATATACTACTATATCTTTGCTTGCCGCACTAAGATTGACGACAGGCTATTTTAAGGTTGGAATCGAATGACTGTGAAAGTTGTTACTGACAGCACTGTAGACCGTCAGCTATAATGGGCCACTAAAGGGGCCACTAAAACCGTACACTTTAGACAGGTGGCACGAGCTCCTGGGAGGTAGTAAACTAACCAAACAATGAGAGGAGCAAATTGTGTCCCAGGAAAACGA
>DAOUMH010000052.1:0-8446 GCA_034411815.1 Dehalococcoidales bacterium
CTAGCGCGAGCAGTAAAGTTTGCCTCTGAAGCCAAGATAGACCTCCTTACTGTTGATGGTGCTGGAGGTGGAACAGGGATGAGCCCGTGGCGGATGATGAACGAGTGGGGAATACCTACCGTATATATAGAGTGCCTCCTCTACGAATACCTTACCCGGCTAGAAAAGAAAGGTGCCTTTATCCCCAGCTGTGCCATTGGCGGTGGTCTCTCCCTAGAAGACCATATGTTCAAAGCCATAGCCTTGGGCGCTCCCTATATAAAGACGATATGCATCGGCAGGGCTACTCTAGCAGCGGCTATGGTAGGCAAGGCTAATGGAGAAAAGCTGCTCAAAGATCACGGCAATGGTGCCGAATATCAGGAGGCTCTGGAGCAGACCTTCGTAAATGTTGGTAAGCTCAGAGAAAAATATGGGAAGGACTTTACCAAGATTCCTCCAGCGGCTATAGGAATGTACAACTATTACGAACGATTAGCCACCGGTCTACAGCAACTTATGGCAGGAGCCAGAAAATTCTCGCTAAACTTGATTGACAGGAACGACCTCATGTCTCTTACCAGGGAGGCAACAGAGGTCTCTGGCATCGCCTATGTCACGGAAGCCGACAGAGAAGAGGTAGATAAGATTCTAGGGTAAAGGGGAAGAACTGATACCAAGAAAAACCCGCGTGGTAGCTTAATAACCACCCTGGCACTAGCTCTGGGTTATGCAAGAGGCAGTGACCCAACCTGTTACATCAGGTGCTTGTTTTCAGGAGTTGCCAAAAGCTTTGCAACTGCTGGAAATCAAGCAGGCCACTCTCAGCGATATTTTCAATCTCAACTCCAGCCTCCACTGCCGCTGCCACCGGGTTTAGGCCACCAAGCAACACCAACCCGACCCTGTTCAACCCCACCATAATCTGGCAAACTGGCTCACTGGTGTTACCTAGGGCATAAACCCCGTTAATACCAGCCTCTTTTAGCATAGCCACCTTCTCTTCAACCAGCGTCCTTGATGGTGCTGGTATTTCACGGAAATTAGCCAATATCTTGCCATCACCAGTTCTAGCAACTTCACCAACGCTGGTCATTCTGGCACGAACATACTGGTCAGAGGGGTCAAGGGATGTGCCGGCATAGTTGATTATCGCCACAAAGCGTCTTGGCCTTGAATTACCAACCTCAAGTACCCCACCAAACCTAGACTCTATAGGAATGCCAGCTTTAAGCAACACACCGTTTACGACCACGCTACAGACCGTGGCCAAGCCAACCTTCCCAGCCGGTATAACTACCGAACCAAGCTTTTCCCCCTCAGATGCTACCGCCACCAGTTCACTAACACAAATTCCAGCCTTGAATGCACCCTCCATTGCCCCCAACGCCCCTTGGAACCTGTGCTGGTCAATAAGCGAGGTATTTATGGGTAACTGGCCGGTTCGGCTCTGCGGGTCAAAGGTAGTGCGAAAGGCCAGCAGCTCAAGCTTCTCAAGTATGAAACCAACCTGCTCCGGTGCCAGTGCCATCTTAAGCTCCCCGAGCCCTCGCTGAGTGATTGTTCTGCCATCACGGCCTAAAGGCTGGGTATAACCCCGTTCATCTGCTATCCTCAGGTGATATCTAACCGCCCTCTCACTAAGGAAGATGCCATAGCGCTCAAGCTCCCGAGCAATGGTAATCGACCCCAGCGGCTCTGAGGACTCACTCAAGACCCTAAGAATAGCTATTATCTTCCTTTCCGCCTCAAATCCAGCACCTTGCACCATACACTCCCCCCAAGGGTATACAACAACTACCACCATTATGTCAACTCATACTACATCCAAACCTAAATGACTGCTTCTAAAAAGTAGCTGTGAAATCTCAGGTCATTGGCCAGCTCAGGATGGAAAGCGGCAACTACCAGCTTCCCCTGTCTAGCTACCACAGCAGTGCCATCAGACAGTTTGGCCAAGATTTCGACCTGCGAACCCGCCTTCTCAATAAATGGAGCTCGAATGAAAACGGCATGAAATGGTTCATCGCCCAGAGCTGGCACCGGTAGCTCAGCCTCAAAGCTATCTATCTGCCTCCCGAAGGCATTGCGCCTGACCACTATATCCATAACAGCCAGCGTCTCCATCTCATAATTAGAAACCTGCTTGGCAAGGCAAACCATACCAGCACAAGTTCCCAGAACAGGAAATTCTGACTGAGCCAGTTCTTTCAAGGGCTGGATGAAGCGGAAGCTTTTCATCAAGCTAAGCATGGTAGTGCTTTCCCCACCGGGGATGATAAGCCCATCCAATCCATCAAGCTCACCGGGTAAGCGAACAGGCAAAGCCTCTATCCCCAGTCTTTGCATAACCCTCATATGCTCTATGAATGACCCTTGCAAGGCTAAAACGCCGATTTTCATGTGTAATTTCTCCCGGTCTGCCACACTACTGCTCAGATAAACCCTACCCACCATTGAACCGATTAGTAATCGGTAGCCTTCGGTCCCTACCAAAGGCCCTAGGGGTTATCTTAATACCCGGTGGTGACTGACGACGTTTATACTCACTCCTGTCCACCAGTTGAGCCGCTCGTTTGACCACCTCCCCATCAAGCCCCATAGCAATAATCTGCTCAACACTGTTATCTTCCTCAACATAGGCAGTCAGGACTGGGTCGAGCAAGTCATATGAAGGCAAGGTATCAACATCCTTCTGTCCAGGTCTCAGCTCAGCCGATGGTGGCTTATCTAAGATGCTAGACGGTATCAGCTCCGAACCATCCAGTGAGTTCCGGTATCTAGACAGCTCATAGACCATAGTCTTAGTCACATCCTTTATTACAGCAAAGCCACCAGCCATGTCCCCGTATAATGTGGTGTAGCCAGTAGCCATCTCACTCTTGTTACCCGTAGTGAGGACAAGCCAGCCGAACTTGTTTGATAGCGCCATAAGGATGTTGCCCCTGATACGGGCTTGAATGTTCTCCTCGGTCACATCAGGCTCCACCCCCTCAAAGGCTTCGGACAGCATATCCAGATATGACTGAAAAGCCTTTTCAATCGGGATAGTCATCATTTTGATACCCAGGTTTCTAGCCAGGAGCTCGGCATCTGATATACTTTCAGCAGAAGAGTACCTGGAGGGCATGGCTACCCCAACCACATTTGAGGGGCCGAGAGCATCAACAGCAATAGCCGCCACCAAACTGGAATCAATCCCCCCGGAAAGCCCTATCAGCACCTGCTTAAAGCCGTTCTTGAGGATATAGTCATGCGTGCCCAGCACCAGTGCACTATAAACCTCCCCGGGAAGGCCTCGCACCTGAATCTGCCTCCGTTTGAGTGTTGGCTTCTGAGAAGCTGGAGCTACCGCAGATACCACTATTTTGGTTCGGCGCCACCGTTGCTCCTCCATCATCCGTTTCTCTTTTCTCCACCTGGAATCACGAAGACGGGACCGAAAGACAGACTCCACATCAATATCAGCTATTATCAAGTCTTCTTCAAACTGCTTACCCCTGGCTATTACCCGCCCCTTTTCATCCAGTGTCAGACTACTGCCATCGAATACCAGTTCATCCTGCCCTCCCACCAGATTGTTATGCACAACGAAGGCCACACTATCCGAGGCACGAGTCCCCAGCATCCTCTCCCTGAAGTCCCCCTTGCTAAAATGGTATGGTGAGGCACTGATATTCACTATAACCTCAGCTCCAGAGTAAGCCTGTACCGTAGCCGGCCCAGCCTCATACCAGATATCCTCGCAGATGTTGACACCAACGCCAACCCCACCAATGACATACACCGGACACTCATCACCAGACCGAAAGTAGCGGTTCTCATCGAAAACGCCATAGTTGGGCAAATATATCTTATGGTAGACACCGGAAAGCTTGCCGTCATAGATAACAGCAGCGGCGTTATAAAGATCGTCCTTGGCATCAACGAAGCCAACTATAGCAGTAAGACCCGAGGAACCGGCAATCACCTTTTCCAGAGACCGCAGGTTTTTCTTGATAAACTGGGGCTTAAACAGGAGATCCTCAGGCGGATAACCACAAATAGCAAGCTCCGGGAAGGTAATGAGGTCAACCCCCAAAGACCTAGCTTCGCCAAAGGCTTCCAGAATTTTCTCCGTGTTGCCTTTGAAATCACCAACAGTAGTATTAATTTGAGCCATACCAATCCGTAGCCGGCTCATAGTGCTAATTCTCCCTGCCAGTCACAAGCCAGTTTTGACCTACATTATAGGCAAATATCTCTTGAGCTCATATTCGGTTACCTGAGCCCGATATTGTTCCCACTCAATCTTCTTATTCTTAATGAAAGCATGAAAAAGATGGTCGCCAAGGGCTCTTCGCACTATATCACTGCCCTCAGTAAGATGAACAGCCTCCAACAGATTGACCGGCAGGGTGACTATCCCCCTCTTCGCCCTTTCTTCTTCAGGCATCTCATATACATTCTCCTCCACAGGCTCTGGAACCTCGTATCCCTTCTCAATACCTTCCAGACCAGCCGCCAGCATTACACTGAAGGCAAGATACGGGTTGCAGGCAGGGTCAGGAGACCTGAACTCTATTCTGGTAGCATCCTCCTTGCCCGGCTTATACTCAGGAACCCTTATCAAGTCCGCCCGATTCCGCAGCGCCCAAGAAAGATAAACCGGTGCCTCATATCCGGGAACCAGCCGCTTGTAAGAGTTGACCCACTGATTAGCAATTGACGTAATCTCAGGAGCATGCCTCAACAGCCCGGCGACATAGCACTTGGCTATCTTGGAGAGATGATACTTGTCACCCTCATCAAAGAAGGCATTCCGCTTACCTGCGAACAAAGACTGGTGCACATGCATGCCACTGCCGTTGATACCGAAAACCGGCTTGGGCATAAAAGTGGCATAAACCCCGTGCCTCAATGCTATCTGCTTAACCAGCAGACGATAGGTCATTACATTATCAGCCATGCTCAAGGCATCAGTATACCTCATGTCTATCTCATGCTGGCTAGCGGCAACCTCATGGTGAGAATACTCGACACCAATCCCCATCCCCTCCAGAGCAAGAACCGTTTCCTTCCTCAGGTCAGTGGCTGCATCCAGAGGGGTCATATCAAAGTACCCCCCCTCATCCAGCGGGTCGGTCCCACCGGAATTCCTGAAGTAGAAATACTCCAGTTCGGGGCCCACATACAAGGTGTAGCCCTTATCCGCTGCCCGCTTGAGGTTCCTCTTCAAGACATATCTGGGGTCACCATCAAAAGGCTCGCCACCAGGTTTCAAAATATCACAAAACATCCGGGCCACAGCATGCTCCCCGGAACCCCAGGGCAGTAAATGAAAGGTAGCCGGGTCAGGCAAAGCCACCATATCACTCTCATCAATACGGGCAAAGCCTTCAATTGAAGAACCATCAAAGCCCATCCCATCCTCCAAAGCCCCCTTCAACTCCTCCACCGTAATGGCAAAACTCTTGAGCATGCCTAAAATATCAGTAAACCATAGCCTGATGAACTTGACATTGCGCTCCTTGGCTAACTTGAGAACATCTTGCTGGCTCTCATCCCGACTCTTGTTCACCATCTCAACCCCTCCTTACTCAGACACTCCAGTGCCATATTCTTAGTAAACAAGACTGCCCTCCTTTCATCTAATAAAAATAACAAGCCAACGCTTCCGATATATTACAACTATTAAGCTCGTATTACAAAATAAAAACCTGAGCTACACCACAACCCCCTCGCCTAGTAGGCATAGAGCCTCCCGTAAGGTCGGAGCCAACGAGGAAAGAGCTTGCTGAACCTATGCCCCAGTACCTCCTCCGCATCGTAGCCAAATTTGGCAGCAAACTCGTTAACAAGCTCGCCCAGAATTGAGTAATCTGCCTCATCAAGGTCTGCAACACCTACCTCTTTACCCAACTGACAAGACTCAACACTGCCTCTCAGATAGATGACACCACCATGCATTCCGGTGCCAATAAACCTTGCCTTATGATGCTCACCGACACCCAGATTTAGCCCCAGCAGGACTAGAATGCCACCTGCCATGTACTCACCAAGGAAGTCCTGGGCAGTGCCACCAATGACTACCACCGGCTTCTTGTCCCCATACTCCTTCATATGGATACCTGCTCGATAGCCGACATCCCCCTTGACAAAGATTCTGCCCCCTCTAGCCGATAAACCGGTGATATCACCAGCGTTACCATGAACGATTACCTCTCCACTATTCATTGTATTCCCACTCCCATCCTGGGCATTACCATGAACAGTAATTTTGGAGCCGTCCATAAACGCTCCCAGGTCATTACCCGGGGAACCGAAGACATCAATCTCGACTGGACTACTCAAGTTAGTACCAATATACCTCTGGCCATAGACATTATGCAACTCAATCTTCCTGACTCCATCAGCTACGATATCCCTCAGCCTGGAGTTGAGCTCCCGGTAGAAAACACCACTGGCATCTATTTTCGCTACTGAATTAGCCCCTTTCATCAAAACTCCCTTTCCCATCTCAACTCCCTGCCATCCTTACCCCCAAGATTTCAAGCTCAGTATCAGTAAGCCCAACGCCTCTCAACGCCAGACGATTACCGCGAAGGCTCTCCAGGGCGTTAATGCCCATGCCACCCAGCATATCCTTAAGCTCTAGGCTCCAGCCGTGAAGGAGGTTAGCCAGCCGTCTGGCGCCAATATCAGGGTTAATCCTCTTAGACAGGAAGGAATCAGAGGTACAGATACCCCAGGCACACTTTCCTGTATGGCATTGCTGGCAGATGGTGCAACCCAGAGCAACGAGAGCCGCAGTGCCAATATAGACGGCATCAGCACCAAGGGCAATCGCCTTAGCCACATCACCGCTGCTCCTTATTCCGCCTGAAACTACAATGGAGGCCTGATTGCGTATACCCTCCTGTCTCAGACGGCTATCCACCGATGCCAGAGCCATCTCAATAGGGATACCGACATTATCACGAATAACCTTGGGGGCAGCTCCGGTAGCCCCCCTAAGCCCATCAAGAACAATGACATCGGCACCGGCCCGCACCATACCGCTGGCAATAGCCGCAGCATTGTGAACGGCAGCTATCTTCACCGATACCGGTTTGGTATAATCCGTTGCCTCCTTCAACGCATAAACAAGCTGAGCCAGGTCCTCAATAGAGTAAATATCATGCTGTGGAGCCGGGGATAAAGCATCTGTCCCCTGAGGAATCATCCGGGTCATAGAAACCTCAAAACTCACCTTCTCCCCCGGAAGATGCCCGCCGATGCCAGGCTTGGCTCCCTGGCCAATCTTAATCTCGACCATACGGCCAGCATTGAGATACTCAGGGTGCACACCAAAACGCCCCGATGCTACCTGAACCACTGTATTATTTCCATACTTATACAGCTTGGAGTGAAGCCCCCCCTCACCGGTGTTCCACAACGTACCCATCTCAGTAGCTGCCCTGGCCAGAGACTCCTGTACATTGAGGCTCACGGCACCATAAGACATAGCAGCAAACATAACAGGTATCTCCAGTCTGATCTGGGGAGCAAGCTCCGTCTTCAAATTGGAGGAAGAACCCGGTTCAAGCTCAACCTTATCCGGCTTGTGCCCCAGATAGGTAGTAAGCTCCATAGGCTCACGTAGCGGGTCAATAGACGGGTTGGTCACCTGACTGGCATTTAAGACCAGGTGGTCCCAATAGACACGGTAGCTCTTATCATTACCCATACCGGTAAGAAGCATACCACCCGTCTCCGCCTGCTTGATAATGTCCTCAATAATCTCAGGGCGCCAGTTATAATTCTCCCTGTAGTCCAGTGGATTTCTCCTGATAGTCAACGCCTGGGTAGGACAGAAGACGACACAACGATGACAGCCGACACAGTTCCCCTCACGACTTCTTACCTCATTGTCCTCAGAGTCATAGTAGTGCACATCAAAAGTACACTGGTTGACACACACCTGACACTGGATACACCGCTCAGGGTCTCTCTCAGCTGAAAACTTGGATGGCAAATAGGTCTTCACTGGTCTTTCCCTCAAATCCTTATCGGTATCCCCTTTTTAACCAAATATTCTTTTGTCTCGCGAATAGAGTAGGTTCCATAATGGAAGATGCTGGCAGCAAGAACAGCATCTGCCTTGCCGGCAACCAGAGCCTGGCAAAAGTCCTCCAGAGTGCCGGCACCACCACTGGCAATAACCGGCACGCCTACCGCCTCGGAAATGGTACGAGTAAGCTCAATGTCATATCCCCCCCGATGACCATCAGCATCCATACTGGTAAGCAATAGCTCTCCCGCCCCAAGCTCTACCGCCTGCTTTGCCCAAGCAAGAGCATCAATCCCCGTAGACCGCTGGCCACTATAAATATACACTTCCCACCGAGGCTCCCTGCTGGTCTGCACCCTTTTGGCATCTATGGCAACCACAATGCACTGGCTCCCGAACTTATCAGCCGCCCTTCTAATCAGGTCAGGCTCCAGC
>DAOUMH010000053.1:0-5092 GCA_034411815.1 Dehalococcoidales bacterium
CCATCGAAGACTGGAGAATCGACTATAACGAGGTCAGGCCGCACAGCTCATTGAAGGGAAACACTCCAAAGGAGTATGCTAAAGTAACGGCTGGACTCTAAATAGCGGGTGATACTAATTACAGGGTAAGGTCAAAGGTATTGATTTTGAACATAGTGTCCCCCTAACAGTAGTGTTAAGAGGATTATATACCTTTCTTGTCCACCTACCAAGATTTAGTAAAAGGGGGTTTTGAGCTTGATTGACTATCTAGTATAATATTAGGTTAAGGATGGTATTGAGGAGATTAGCATGGGTGATATAAAGAGTGCCCGCGAGCTGGCTATGGAAAAGCTGGAGAATCTGGGTGAGGTGACGGATGAGGAGCGCCTGAAGTGGAAATATGTCCCGGAGGGGGAAAGGCTGGCCGCCAGATATATCAAGCAGGATTGTAACCTGGTAGATGAGCTGAGCCAGTATGAGGAAAATGCGAGGGGGTATGTTGTAGAGGGCGCCGAGGATATACTGGTCAGGAACATTAATCTGCCTAAGAGCGATTCAGCCAAGAGGAATAGTAAAAGAGCCATGGACGGGCTTAAATCTATAAAGAGCAATAAAGTCGATGTGGAGAATGTCTACAGCAGGATAAGGCACCTCTTCAGTCACTATATTGGGGATGGTGAGCAACAGAGGAAGCAGACTTACGAGAGACTGAAGAGTGAGTTCGAAGCCAAGATACAGCAGGCGGTTCAACAGCAACTAGGTTCGCTGGTGGGTGTTAATATAGATGTGGAAAAGCAACCGCAATTTCAGGAGGAGTGGCGCAAAGTGCAGGCTCAACTGGATTCACAATACCTTAGGCTCCTAGATGAATACAAGGCGGAGCTGTCAGGTATATCTTAGGGTATAATGAATTGTTGATGTTTGAAGAGGAATCCAATGGATGCTGAAGACGAGAGAATTAGATATGCAGTTAGAAACACCGAGATATTAAGGGCGCCGAAGCAGAGCCTGTCCACCTTCGGCACTACGAATATATATTACTATCTGGTTACTGAACCGGCTTACTCAGAACTGGCGAAGAATGATATCGAAACCGTTGTGAGGGAGGGCAGGGTAATTGCCGAGAGGCCGAGGATTGTAACGCCTTATTATCTTTCCCGGCTTGAAGGGTTTAGCTCGGAGGCTAGAAGATACTTTGATAGGCTAATCGAGATGCATAGTCCTGATGCCCCTGGGCTCTTTTATACCTACAAGAATGAGCCTAAAGAGCTTAACATTGTATCTGATAATTTGCTGTCAGTAGTAAGCAAGCTGAATGATGAGATTGATAAGCGTGGTGACCCGCTAGCCTCTATAATTCGGGGTGAAGACGGGCTTTGGGATGTCTCATTGATGAGGTTTATCTATGAAGTAACCAGAAACTCTTTGCGAAGTAATCTGATGCAATTGGGCTCCAGGGGACTTCTAGGTGTGGATGCCAGTGGTATCCCGGTTGAAGCCAGGGTGAGGATTGAGGATCTCTTTAGGCGGGTCTCCAGGGGTGATGTTGAACCCGGCGAGTTGAAGGCTGAGCTTGACCGCTGGAATCTGTTTGATGAGTATGAAGACAGGTTCTTTGATATCTTTAATGGGGGTGGTGAGGAGGAGTGATGTGCCTGAGGAGAAGGGAGAATAAGGACCTCACCAGTTTGAAGAACAGGGGGTACATTAGTTGATAGCCAAGGTGATTATATCCATACTTGCTGCTTATCTTCTGGGCTCTATCCCAACGGCCTATCTGGTCGGGCGAATGACCAGGGGCATAGATATACGGGAGGTCGGTGATGGTCGTATCGGGGCTAGCTTTATGACCCGCAGGCTGGGGCTTCGGTGGGGCATAGTAGTCGGCTTTACTGACTTCTGTAAAGGGGCCCTGGCAGTGATATTGGCTCATATGCTCGTTGTCCCCCCCATTGTTGTAGTCCTCTGCGGGGTGATGGCGGTGGTAGGGCATGATTGGTCTATCTTTATGGGGTTCAGGGGGGGTAGGGGGGCGGCTACTACCTTTGGTGCTTTAGCCGCGCTGATGTGGTGGCATATGGTTATTGCATTTTTAGTGGTGATAATACCATTCTATCTCACTCGCAAACCTACTCTATTCACGGTTATTCTATTCTGCATCCTGCCCGTACTCTTGTGGATTGATAGTGTGTTTGGCATCTTGCCGGCGTTGCCTTGGCCACAGGAGATTTCGCCATTACCATTACTTATAGCCTCGCCCCTTATCGTGGCTATTCCCTGGCTCTTAAAGCGTCCGGTCCCGGTCAGAGTGGTGGACAAGGATAGCGATACCAGCCGGTAAATCCTGAGGGAGCACGCTAGGTGCTTTCATTGTAGAAGCTTAGCCCTAGCATTCTGGGCCCGGTAATTTGGGCTGCTACCGGGTTGAATTCACATAAGAGAAGTTCGGCGCAATCGAATTGGCCACGAACGTGCTGCTTGAGTTCCTCCGCCTCTTTGGGAGAGCTGGTATGTTCTACCATCATATGGAGCGGGCCTCTGTTTGCTGTCCTTTGTTTTACTATTTCCAGTAGGCGTTTTATGGCTCCAGCTTTGGTCCTGACCCTTGTCACAGGTTCTACAACCCCTGTTGAGGTAGATACCTCGATAATAGGCTTTATGCTCAGCATGTTGACAGCCCAGGCGGCTGCTTTACCAATACGACCGCTCTTGGCTAAGTAGGCAAGTGTATCCATTATAAATAGCATGTGTGCCCTTGAGCGCGTCTCTTTGGCGACTTCAACCACGCCTGTTAGGTCTTTACCTGATGCGGCGGCTCGAGCTGCCGCTAGCGCCATGAACCCCATAGCCCCCACTGTTGTTCTAGAATCGAATATCTCTATATTAACATTGGGCAGTTCACGCTTAGCCGTTTCCTTAGCCTGGCTTGCCGAGTTGAAGCTCATGCTCAGACTGGCTGATATTGTTATGCAGATGATGCTTTCTACCTTCTGGCTTAGCTGCCGATAAATCTCAAGATAGGCGGTGGGTGGTGGGGCTGATGAGGTAGGGAACTTGTCTGATTTATCAATTAACTGGAATAGTTCGTCCGGGGTTTTTAGGTCTATTATATCTCGGTAGGTTTTATCTCCAAAGACGGCTACTAGCGGAGCTACTTTAATGTCATATTCTTCAATTAGCTCCTCGGGAATGGAAGCAGAACTATCAACAACGATGCCTACTTTGCTCATATACCACCCTTCTCATCTATAAGTTGATTTAGGAACAGTAGATTTCAGGCCTCTTGGAACAGGCTCTGGCCGGTATTGGTCATATCCATCAGCGTGCTCAGCGCGGTAAACAGGGCTTTCCACTCACTCAGCATTTTGGATAAGAACTGACGCCCCTGCTCTGTTATCTGATAATATTTCCTTGCCTGACGCTGGGTAGTCTGTTGCCAGCTACTTTTTACCAGTCCCTTAGTCTCTAACCGCTGGAGCACGGGGTAGATAGTCCCTCCCTTGGGTTTGAAATAGCCAGCAGTTCTTTGCTCCAGCACTTTGATGATTTTGTAGCCGTACATCGGCATCTCATTAATCAAATAAAGAATCACTGGTTCGGTAATTCCTTTGGTCACCTGCTCGGTATACTGTCTTTTCATTGATACATCGTTATCCTAGTATATTGTATTACAACCTATGCTATCATCGGATGGATAATCTGTCAATATGGCTGAGGACAGAGTAGCTCTCACCAGTCATATCCTGTTTGGATTCTAGCCTTGACACCCTGAGGAGCCAATGCTACACTTTCCCTAGCCTCAGAAGTGATACAGTCTTCATTACTGGAAAGTAGGTTTCGGTTGTGAAAAGAGTTGGTATTCTCTATCACCCGATGATTGAAGCTGCCCACACTCTGGCTAAGGAACTGCAGACGTTTTTAGGCTCCAGAGGCATTTCCGTTTGGTTATACTCCGCCTTTGATTGGGGGGTGGCTGGGGCTCAGGCAAAGGATGCAGATCTAGTTATTAGCATCGGCGGCGACGGCACTATTTTACGGGCGGCTCAGGCTATAGCTCCTGCTTCGACTCCCATCACCGGTATAAATTTGGGCAAGCTGGGGTTTATGACCGAGCTCAGTGCCGGTGAGGCTCAGGATAAGCTACCGGCTTTGCTGGCCGGGGAGGGTTGGATTGACGAACGGACTATGCTTGAGGCAAGGCTCCTATCTACAGACGGGGAGACTTCCCAGGTGTTTTACGCTCTCAATGATATAGTGGTGGCACGGGGGGCAATATCTCGGATGGTTCATATAGAAGCCAGCATTGATGGTCAGCCGCTGACCACCTATAAGGCTGATGGGGTGGTTATGGCTACGGCTACAGGTAGTACCGGTTATTCGCTGGCAGCCGGTGGTCCCATTCTCCACCCGGGGGCTAGGGAGTTCATATTGTTGCCGATATCGGCTCACCTTAGCTCGGCTTATGCCTTGGTATTGACACCTGCAGCAGTAGTTAAGCTGCGCATCAGCACCGCTCACCAGGCGACTTTGAGTGTTGACGGTCACATCAATCTGCCCCTGTTAAGTGGTGCCACTGTTACAGTGAAGCGTAGCTCTGGCGTGACCAGATTTTTAAGAATCCATCCAGAGGTCTCTTTCTATAGCTCTCTGGAAAGGAGATTAGAAGGGAAGCAGCAAGTTGAAAACGGTAGAGAAAGCCAAAATTAGCGATGTAACCCAGATGCATGAGTTGATTAATCACTTTGCTGATAGGGGTGAGATGCTGGCTCGCGCCCTGAGCGAAATATATGAAAACATCAGGGATTACTTTGTGGTTAGGCAGGGTGAGCGGGTAGTTGCCTGTGCTGCCTTGCATGTTAGCTGGTCGGATATGGCTGAGATAAAATCGCTGGCAGTAAGCGAGGACAATCAGAGACAGGGGATTGGCGACCGGCTGGTAGGAGCCTGCCTCAAGGAAGCCGGAGAGATTGGCATCTCCACCATTTTTTGCCTGACCTACAAGCCGGCCTTTTTCGAAAAGCTCGGCTTTTCACAGATAGACAAGTTAGAATTACCGCACAAGGTTTGGGCTGAGTGTTACCGCTGTCCTAAGTTCCCCAATTGTGATGAG
>DAOUMH010000054.1:0-12940 GCA_034411815.1 Dehalococcoidales bacterium
ACAGGCATCACTACTCCATTCCACATTCATGCGGTCAAGGTTACCATTCATAACCGCTAGCAGAATATCCACCAGATCAGTTCTAAGCAGGGGGAGAACAACCTGAGTCTCGGGATCACCAAACCGGGCATTAAATTCCAGCGCCTTCGGACCGTCGCCAGTAATCATCAAACCGCCATAGATAGTACCCTGGTAAAGTCTCTCTTCCTGAGCCATAGCCCGAACCGCCGGCTCCATAATAGCCTCCTCCACTGCTTCAGCGAGTGTCGGGCTTATAAAGTGCGGCGGGCTGTAGCTACCCATACCACCGGTATTAGGGCCCCGGTCTCCATCATATACCGGCTTATAATCACAGGCCGATACCATAGGGACAACTGTCCTGCCATCAGTAAAGGCAAAGGCACTCATCTCCTCCCCCGACAGGCACTCTTCAATAACCACCCTGTCGCCGGCAGCGCCAAAGGCTTTTGACCCCATGATGCTGGAAAGAGCCTCTAAAGCCTCCGGCGTTGACCTGGCCACAATTACCCCTTTGCCTGCAGCCAGACCATCTGCTTTAACCACCAAGGGTAGTGGCTGTTGCTGAATATACTCTTTTGCCTGAGCGTAACTAGAGAAGCTGGCACTCCGGGCACAGGGGATATTGTATTTTTGCATCAGCCCCTTGGCAAACACCTTGCTTGACTCTATCTCAGCCGCCTTCTTAGTCGGGCCGAAAATAGGAATACCTATACCCTGAAAGCGGTCAACAATGCCTCCCGCCAGAGATACCTCCGGCCCAACAACAACCAGTTCAATACCTTCCTGCCGGGCTACTTCAGCCAGCCCCTCTATATTATCAGGGCTTACATCCAAGTTACAGGCTAACATAGCAGTACCAGCATTGCCTGGAGCCACGCAAATCCCTTTAACCTTAGGACTCTGGACTAGTTTCCAGACCAGGGTATGCTCCCTAGCCCCCCCACCAACAACCAATACCTTCAAGGCTTCACCCTGTAAAGCTTAGTCCTTATCATCATCTACCCTATATTTTCCTCAATAGAGCAACTATGCCGGCTATGAACAAGCCGCCAAAAAGAAGGGTAACGGCAACAACCAACCCCTCCAAGGCTATGATGCCCCTAGTATGCTCCAGAGACGAGGACAGATGAGTACCCAAGAATATGTATGAGATGTCCAGTCCACCCTGCCAGGCACCGATCAGCACACCGGCTAAAATCAAGCCGAATACCCCGACAAGAATTCCTATCATCACCTTTTCATTTTTTACTACCGATGCTATATCCACCATCCTGCTCCTTAATATTTATCTGCCTTGCCCCCCACATAAAACTGCTTATCACTCCCACTCTATAGTTGATGGAGGCTTGGAGGTTACATCATAGACAACACGGTTTATACCGGGGACTTCATTGACAATGCGGTTTGAAATCCGCCCCAGCAGGTCATAGGGAAGACGTGCCCAGTCAGCAGTCATAGCGTCCTCACTGGTCACGGCACGGACAGCAGCCAAGTAGCCGTAGGTTCTATAATCACCCATTACCCCCACGCTTCTGACATCGGTGAGGATAGCAAAGCTCTGCCACAATTGACGGTACAGCTTTGCCTTCTTAATTTCATTCATTACAATCCAATCGGCAGAGCGCAGCATCTCAAGCTTCTCCCTGGTTACCTCACCGATAATACGGATAGCCAAACCCGGTCCGGGAAAGGGCTGCCGCCATACCATCTCTTCAGGCAAGCCCAACTCCAGCCCTACCTGACGCACCTCATCCTTAAACAGGTATCGCAGAGGCTCAAGCAGGTTAAGCGTCATCTTGGCAGGCAGTCCACCGACATTGTGATGGGTCTTTATTTTGGCTGAGGCAGAGGTCACAGAAGAAACGCTCTCAATGACATCAGGATAGAGGGTCCCTTGAGCCAGAAAATCAACCTTGCCTACCTTCTTAGCCTCCTCCTCAAATACCCGAATGAACTCTTCTCCGATGGCTTTACGTTTTACCTCAGGGTCTATTACTCCCTTCAACCTCTGAAGGAATCTTTCACCAGCATCAACATAAACAATATTCATACCCAGATTATGCCGAAAGGCATTAAAGGTTCTCTCCATCTCCTCGCGACGCAATAACCCGTTGTCAACAAAGATGCAGGTAAGCTGATTGCCGACAGCCCGGTGAATGAGAGTGGCAACTACTGCCGAATCAACACCCCCTGAGAGAGCACAGACAACCCTGCCTTGACCTACCTGTTCTTTGATTCGAGATAGGCTATTATTGATGAAACTAGCCATCGTCCAGTTCCCCTTGCAACCGCACACCCTGTAGATAAAATTCCTCAGGATCGTCTTGCCTTCAGGGGTATGAGCTACCTCAGGATGAAACTGGAGACCAAATATCCCTTCCCCACTCCCCATAACCGCAGCCGGCGAATTCTCGGTATAGGCCAAGGCTGTGAAACCGAGCGGCATTTCTTCAATCCTATCGGCATGGCTCATCCACACTGGAGAGGAGGCTGATAAATCGGCGAACAGCGGTGAGTCTACATCACTCAGGTGAAGGACAGCATGTCCATACTCACGCTTCGTGCCCGGTGCAACCCGCCCGCCTAATTGATGGGTGAGAACCTGCATCCCGTAGCAGATACCCAATACCGGTAAATGGCTCTCGTAAATATACGCCTGAGCCAGAGGAGCACCGGGCTCGTAGACACTGGCTGGCCCTCCAGAGAGGATAAAGCCCTTAGGATTCAGCGGGGCTATCTTTTCCCAGGGGGTATCATAAGACACCAACTCGCAATATACCTGACACTCACGGATACGCCTGGCAATCAGCATGCTGTACTGCGAGCCAAAGTCAATGACTACTATAGCCTCACGCTCAGCACCGGATATAGCTTCCTCAGGAGCACTAGGCTGCTCACCACTTATCTCCTTGGCAATCTCCAGATAAGTGGAAACCTCTATATCACCACTGGTAGCTACCCGATGACTATCATTTGAGGCCGGGTCTGTTTTGCTTTCAACTTCGTCCATTTATCAAAGGTTACCATTGTGTTATACTATCGTCAAGAGGAAAACCGCAGGTCATTTATCCAAGTACGGATTGAAGGATATCCCCAAGCATGGCACAAGTGCTACGGAATAGGAACCTGTTAACGAAATTCCAAATACTAGTTGAGATAGCCGCCAATCAACCCAATATACAGCAAAGGGACATTGCCCTGAGACTCAATATCACCCCCCAGGCAATTTCAGAATATATCAAGGAACTAATCAAGGAGGGTCTGCTTACCTCCAAGGGACGGTCGAGATATAAGGTAACCGCTGAGGGAGTGAACCAAGTCCTCAAAACGCTCAGGGAACTGCGGAGTTACACCTCTTTTGCCTCAAAGATGGTGGCAAACATTTCAGTGTCGGCCGCAGTAGCAGAATGCAATCTATCTCAGGGGCAAGCAGTGGGACTAAAGATGAATAAGGGTCTACTCCTAGCTACCAACACCACAGGCGAGGGAGCAAGAGGAATAGCCGTTTCTGATGCCAAGGAAGGTGAGGCCGTAGGCATCTCCGAGATAGAGGGGATAGTAGAACTGGAAATAGGTAAGATAACCATCCTGAAAGTGCCCGACATCCAGGAGGACAGTTCCAAGAGCGTTGACCTAACCCTGCTAAAAAGAGAAATCAGTGATAGAAGTCTAATCGGAGCTATAGGGATTGAGGCTCTGACGGCACTGAGACAAACGGGTGCCGAGCCCGACTGCTTCTACGGCGTAAAGGAAGCAGTTATTGAGGCAGCCTGCTCTGGACTCTCTCCGGCAGTGGTCTGCACTGACAGTCAGACCTCAGATTTGCTCCAGAGGCTGGAAGCGGAGAACGTAGACTATCAACTCATAGACCTGAGAAAGGGCTAAGACCTGCCCAAAGCCCAGCCACCACCACAAACTATAGCCTGCCAACCTTTTGCCCTGATTAAGGCATTGACATCCCTAACAAATGGTATCATAATCAAACTACCTTGATTATGAACAAGCTAATTTTACTCAAGGGGTGCCAATGAACAGACAAGCCAAGGGGTTTGCGGATTTACCAATATTATCAATCTCTTTTAGGACACAGTTATGAAGTGGCACAGGTTACAAGCATGGATTACGGCCCTCTTCCTTTTTAGCTCTATTGCTCTGTGTGCTTGCTCGGCTCAGCTTTTAGAAGAGACCGATACCACGACCGTAAGAGTAATAGCTACCCAGAACTTCGGTCAGGAGCTGATATTTGATGAAACAGTGGCAATAGACGCCGACACCTGTGCCCTGGAAGCCTTAACACAGGTAGCTTCTGTTGAGCAAGCCTACGGGGGAGGATTCGTCACTGCCATAAATGGCATTTGCTCAGAATATACCAGCGACCCTCCCGTCCAGAAAGACTGGTTCTTCTACATTAACGGCATGCAGGGTAATACAGGGGCACTCGACTACATCCTCCAACCCGGCGATATTGAGCACTGGGATTTTCACGACTGGGGTTTCCAGACCCTTATACCGGCAACCACAGGCAACCTTCCCGAGCCATTCCGGCACGGATATAATGGAGCAGTCCACCCAACCATAATTACCTACCAGAACGGTTGGGAGGAAGAAGCCCAAGATATAGCTGGCAGATTAAGCCAGCTTGGTATAGACAACGCCTCCACCAAAAGCATCAGTGAGCTATCAAAACAAGAAAAGGAGTCCGCCAACCTGCTGATTCTGGGCACCATGGACTGCCAGCTCATATTAGAGATGAACCAGGTCTGGAGGCAACTGGGCTTTTATGCCTATTTTGAGGATGACAGACTAGTAATCCTCAACCAAAAGGGAGAGGTAGCTGCCGAGTATGAAGCCGGAGCCGGATTGCTCCAGGCAACCCAGAGCCCCTGGAACCAGAAGGGTACCCTGGCCTGTGAAAACGTGGTCTGGATGGTGTCAGGCACTGATGAGGTCGGGATAAAAAGTGCCGTAGATGTCCTGATTAACCAATATGACAAATTCCAGTATGCCTATGCGGCAGTAATAGCCCAGGGAGTAATAATCAAGATACCCCTGTGATAAGCCTTAGATATAAGAAAAAGGGGACCGTAATCCACAAACTCAATCCTTTCGGCAAACTGGCTTGGGTTACCAGTATCTTTGTCCTGGCCCTGATATTCAATAACCCGATTTACATCCTGCTGCTCTTCTTATCTACGTTGCCCCTGATAATAGCCGCCAGAGTATGGAGAGAGTGGGCTTCTCTCATGAAGCTTACCCTCTACCTCTGCCTGGCAGTAATAGTTATAAATGCCTTGGTCAGTACCCACGGCTCTCACATTCTATGGCAAGCTCCCTTCAGGGTTCCGATAATAGGCACCCCCATAATAACCCTGGAGGCTATATTATTCGGGGGGGCCATGTCCCTACGATTGCTGACGATAATCTCTGCCTTCTCCGTAATTACCCTCACCATCCACCCCGATGACCTGATGCTGTCAATGTTAAAGGTGAAACTGCCCTACAAAACGGTGCTGGTAACCACGCTCTCCACCAGATTTATTCCCACCCTGATTGATGATGCCGAACGCATCAGCGATGTCCAGAGGTCAAGGGGTCTAGAGATAGATAAAGGGAGACTGCTACAGAAAATCGGAAGCCGTATGGCAATCATAATCCCCCTGCTATCCAACTCTCTGGACAGAACCGTCCAGATAGCCGAGGCAATGGAATCAAGGGCATTCGGCTCAGGGCAAAAGAGAACCTTCCACAAAGAGATTAAAGTGAGCCATATTGATATCATCGCCCTGACCTGCGGACTCCTCATATGTGCCCTTGGCATCTTTGCTCGTCTTTCGGGATATGGAGGTTATCAATACTACCCCACCCTGGAGAAGATAAGCTTCAGCGGATTAGAGTGGCCCATACTAGCCGCCCTGGCACTTCTTTCATTGACTATGCTACCCCTAGCTCACTTGAAGGAGAGGATTGACCTTGATTAGGATAGAGACCCTTACCTTCTATTACAACGACACCGAAACACCAGCCCTCAACGAGATAAACCTCAAGGTTAGAAACGGGGAATTCGTGCTGATAACCGGCCCCTCCGGCGGGGGGAAATCAAGCCTATGCCGATGCCTTAATGGTCTGATACCCCATTTCTACGGGGGTAAGGTAAACGGCAGGATTGAGGTAGATGGGCTTGAGATTATGAAACACCCGACCAACAAAATGGCCACCAAGGTAGGCATGATATTCCAAGATCCGGAGAACCAGCTTGTAGCCACGGACATGGAAAGAGAAATCGCCTTCGGCTTGGAGAACCTTGCCTTCCCCAGAGACCTCATATCCAAAAGAATGGAGGAGGCCATGGATACCATCGGCATCTCCAGCCTACGCCATCGGCAGATTCACGAGCTCTCCGGTGGTGAGAAACAGAAGGTCGCCATAGCCTCCGTTTTAGCCCTACACCCCGAACTTCTAGTGCTTGATGAACCGACCTCCGAGCTAGACCCTAAGAGCGCTGAGGAGGTGCTCTCGATAATAGAGCGATTGAATGACGAGCTAGGCATCACTGTAATACTGACCGAACACCGACTGGACAGGGTACTCCAGCACGCTGACAGACTGATAGTGCTTGACCGGGGGAAAATCGTTGAAGACGACAACCCCAGGGATATCCTGAGCAACCACTACCAGGAAATCTCCAGGATTGGGGTCGGCATACCCCCGATAATCAGGCTATCCCACGAGCTGAGAAGCAGAGGCATCAGCATAAACGAGACCCCGCTGACAGTTAAGGAAAGCCGAACCATGTTCAACGAAGTCTTCCGCAGGGTTACCGAGCCACTACCTCAGCCCGACAGGAAGAACGAGGGTAAGCCAGTAATCGAAGCTAAGAACCTGTGGTATGTTTATTCCGGAGGGGTCACCGCATTAAGGAATGTGAGCCTGAGAATAAACGAAGGGGAGTTCGTAGCTATCATGGGAAGGAACGCATCAGGCAAAACCACACTGGTCAAGCACTTCAATAGCCTGTTGAAACCGACCAAGGGCAGCGTGGGCATAGATGGAGTTGACACCCGAAAAGCCACTATTGCCGAGCTAGCCAGAAAGGTAGGTTTCGTTTTTCAGAACCCTAATGACCACCTCTTTGCCGACACGGTTGAGGAGGAGCTCACCTTTACTCTGAAAAACCTGGGGTTTGATAGCAACGAGGTAAAGCTACGGGTCGACGAGATGCTGGAGAGGTTCAACCTCAAAGCATACAAAAGGCAATACCCTCGCTCCTTAAGCGGCGGCGAAAAACAGAGGGTAGCCCTAGCCTCGGTTCTCGTTGCTCAGCCAAAGGTGCTCATCCTAGATGAACCGACCAGGGGTATGGAGTACAGGTTAAAAAATGAGCTGATGGGCTATCTGGACGAATATAGAGGACGGGGAAATATCGTGGTTCTGGTAAGCCATGATGTGGAGACAGTAGCTGAACATGCTGACAGGGTGATACTGCTGAGCGAGGGGAGAATCGTGGTTGATGGCAGCAAACATGATGTCCTCTCCAGGGCGCTCCTGTTCTCACCTCAGATAAACCGCCTGGTCCAAGCATTTAAACGATACGGCGTTCCCGACAATATCCTAACCGTCGACGAAGCTACAAAGCTATTGATATGAGAAAAAGCCATATATTCTTAGCCCTCATATTGGCAACCGGTATAGCCACCTTTATCATCCCCATGTTCCCTGCATGCCAGCTCAACGCCTTCACTAACTGGGGATTGATAGCCACCATATTAATAGCCCTGATTATCCTGACCTTCTTCTTTGAATTTGAAGCAGCCACCACCAGCTCCAAAGAAATAGCCCTGATAGCAATGCTGGGAACCATATCGGCAGTGCTAAGAGTCCCCTTCGCCGCCATACCTAATCTGCAACCGTGTACCTACCTGATAATCTGCTCAGGATATGCCTTCGGGCCGATGGCCGGCTTTATAATCGGCTCTATAACACCGCTGGTCGCCAACTTTTTTCTCGGCCAAGGCCCCTGGACACTATATCAAATGCTTGCCTGGGGATTGGTCGGTATCTCAGCTGCCTATGCCCGACGGCTCCACCTGAACAGGACTTGGCTGATAATCTTCGGCATCATCTGGGGCTATGTCTTCGGCTGGATAGTAAACACCTGGTTCTGGGCCGCTTTTATTTACCCCCTTACCCTCAAGACATTTATTGCCGCCCAGGTCAACAGCCTCTGGTTCGACACCTTTCATGCCATAGGTAATGCCATCTTCCTGGGTTTTTTCGGTATGAAAACCATAACTATACTGGACAGATTCAAACAGCGATTTATGGTAAGGTATTCGCCCTAACTAAATAAAGACCACAGCCTTAGCTTTGATCAGAAGTTCACCACCAATATTTGATGTGATATACTACTGTCATCAGAGCGGGAGTCATTCTCACCAAGTAATAAGGGCAATGTCAGATAAGCTTCCTTCAGATATTCAGAGGCAGGTTGAGACGGGTATTTCTATCCTCAAGCAAGGGGGGCTCGTTGCTTTTCCCACCGACACTGTTTATGCTCTGGGGGCTTGTGCCACCATTCATCAGGCTGTGGAGCACGTCTATACAGTAAAGAAACGACCACGGGACATGGCTCTCCCCCTGCTACTAGCGGATACCTCGCAGATAACCGAAGTCGCCGAGCCAATACCGCCGATTGCCTGGCTTCTAATCCAGAACTTCTTACCCGGTGCCCTGACAATAGTCCTACACAAATCCAGCTCAGCCCCCGATGCCATTACCGGTAGCAATGAAACTATAGCCCTTCGCATCCCAGCTCACCCCATTCCCATTGCCCTTGTCAAGGGGCTGGGGGCACCCATTGTAGGCACAAGTGCCAACCTCAGCAGCAGACCAAGCCCACTAACTGCTGATGAGGTCTACTCACAACTTGGCAACAAGATAGAGATGATTATCGATAGCGGCCGATGCCCCGGCGGCAAGGAATCCACCATAGTCGATATAACCGGGGGGACACCCTTAATTTTACGGGAAGGAGCTATACCAAGAGAGGAAATTGAGCAAGTGTGCCGAAGCACTGCGCTCAGTGTGAAAGACTAATGCACATTGCTATTGGCTGTGACCACAAGGGACTAACGCTAAAACAGTTCATCATAAAGCTAATCACCGAAGCCAGACATAGTTATGAGGATTTTGGCTGCTATACTACCGGGTCGGTAGACTATCCTGACATTGCTAAGAAGGTGGCCGAAGCGGTAGCCAACGGCGATTTTGAACGAGGTATCTTGATATGCGACACCGGCATCGGCATGAGCATCGCCGCCAACAAGGTTAAGGGAATAAGAGCCGCCCTATGCCATAGCGTCTTCAGTTCCTGCCGGGCTCGCCAGCACAATGATGCCAATATCCTCTGCCTGGTAGGAAGAGAGCAACCAGACACATTAGCGGAAATCGTAGAGGCCTTCATCACCACCGAGTTCGAGGGTGGCAGACATCAGCGAAGGCTAGATAAGATAAGAGACATGGAAGGCTGATTAGACCCTATGAAACTCCTTTCCCAATTGCTCTGAGCTGAGACGAATAATCGTTGGTCTGCCATGAGGGCAGGTATGAGGAACGGCTACCTGCTCCAGTTGCTGTATAAGCTCACGCATCCCGGCATCAGTCAACACCTGGCCGGCTCTCACCGCACTGTGACAGGCAATAGATATAGCCACCTTTTCCATCCAATCGCCCTTTTCACCGCCGGAGGAAGAATCTAGCAGCTCCCTTACTACCTCCATCCAGTCCTTTTGATGAAGCAAAAGAGGCACCGCCTGAACCATATAGGTTCTATCTCCAAAGGGCTCAATAGAGAAGCCGAATTCGGCCAGGTTTCCACAGCACGATTTCAGAACCTCATCTTGCTTGGGGTCAACCTCAAGCACTACCGGCTCAAGCAAACCCTGAACCTCTACCCCTTGATGTGACCTCTGACGTTTAATCTTCTCAAAGAGGACACGCTCATGAGCAGCATGCTGGTCAATGAGATACAATCCATCCGGACCCTCGGCTACAATATAGCTGCTTAGTAGCTGACCCAGCACCCGTAGAACAGGTAAAGAGACGGTAGTAGGTTGCTCTGCCACCGCTGGTGAACTGGCAGGACTGCTATCAATCTCGTCCGGTGCCCACAATGCCTGATTTGGTGATACTGGTGGTCCATACGTAGCCGCCACCTCCTCAATCCTAGGCACCGGCACCAACTTAAGCAAAGCCCTGCGGATAGCCTTCTGAACAGCACCAAGGATTGCATGCTCATTCTGGAATTTCACCTCGGTCTTGGTGGGGTGAACATTAACATCAACCTCTTCAGGTGGCAGCGATATATTGATAATAGCCACCGGGTGTTTCCCCACCATCAGAAGCCCGTGATAAGCCTTCTCCACCGCCCAAGCCAATAATCGGCTGCTTATCCAGCGGCGGTTGACAAACAAGCTGATGTAGTTTCGGTTTGACCGACTTATCACCGGCGAACCTATCACACCCGTGACCAAGACCGTCGAGGTTTCCACTCCACCTCTCCATTCATCGCCCTCCCCCCTGAGCTCCAGCATATTCTGCGCCACCTCCGAGCCATAAACCTGAAATACACTATCCATCAGACGACCGCTACCTGGCGTTATCAGAGTGGCCCGGCCATCAATAAACAGGGTAAACCTAACCTCAGGGAAAGCAAGAGCATACTGGCTTACCACATCAGCTATACGACTGTTTTCGGTAGCTGGCGACTTAAGAAACTTCAGCCTCACCGGCACCTCGCGAAAGAGATAACGCACCGTAACTGTGGTCCCTTGAGACCGCCCCCGGCTGCCCCGGCTAACAACAACGCCATCCTTCAACCTGAGGTAACTGCCTGCCAACCCATCCTTGACACAGGTGACAATATCCACCTGAGCTACAGCCGCTATACTGGGCAGTGCCTCACCACGAAAACCAAGACTCCTGATAGACTCCAAATCCCCCAGATTACTTATCTTGCTGGTAGCATATCGCTCAAAAACAAGCTCTACCTCATCTGACGAAATCCCTACACCATTATCCACCACCCTGATGAGACCTATCCCACCACCCTCAACCTCAACAGAAATCTGGCTAGAGCCGGCATCCAGCGAGTTTTCCACCAGTTCCTTAACCACCGAGGCCGGCCTCTCCACTACCTCGCCAGCGGCAATCCGAGATACTATTCCTTTTTCTAAAACCCTAATCGGCATAGTCAAAAACCACAATGCCCGGTTTCTTGTAAAATGTCACTGCCCCAACTCTGCTAACCTAAAGAAAGAAGGGAGCTACCAAGTATAATATTGTATTAGTTATGCCATGAGCCAGACTCACACCAAGAAGCGACCCTGTTTTTCTAACCACCCAGCCAAAGAACATAGCAACAACAAAAACGAAGGCAACATCTGCCAAGACCCCGAGTAACCCTACCTCTGCATAATGAATAAAGTGAGCAACAGCAAATACAACACTAACATAGATTATACTCCACCTCCCAAATACCCCCTCCGTGCTTCGCTGAAGCACCCCACGAAATATAAACTCCTCCACAAACCCGGTACAAGTTAGGAATATCAGCGCCATCAACCACACGTCCTGCCAAACAAACTCGCTAATCGCAGGCTGTGGTTTCCTCAGAATAAAATACTCAGCCACTCCAAACAGGAAACCGGATAAGCTTACTGCCAGCTGGATTGGTAAAGCCCTAAAATTAAGCCCTACCTCCCCGACTCTATAGCCAAGCATACGCACAACTACAAAGGCTGCGACTAACAGCGGAGCATAAATAATAGGATACCACCACAATTGAGGAATATTAGCCAGCGGCATAGACAGGCTGACTATTCTTATTAACGGAACCAGTGCCAGCGACAAGAATAACTCTCGGTAGCGACGCTCACTAGCTATTGCCGAATGAGCTATTACCACCGCCAGCACTACAACATGACATACCATCCCCCACATCGGGTGGACGACAACGGTAACCACCTCGGCAACAGTAAACGCCAGTAAATAAATTACAGCTTTTTTCATTAACTACCTTATTACATCAATTCCCCCCAAGGGGATTAAAAAGCAAGCCAGCTAAAGTTCCTACATCCCCGACTGAGAGCGGGTATGGATAAACTTCATAAGATTATCACGGACAACAAAACCAACAATCCTACCCTCGCTTACCACCGGCATCTGATTCACATTGCCCTCACCCATCTGCTCCAGTGTACTCAGAGCGTCCTGCTCAGGACAAACCACCTTCAGCTTATCAACCGGTATCATTATCTCTTTTACCTGGGTCTCGCCCCATCTTGACCGTGAGACGGCTCCAACATTATGTAAAGACAAAACCCCGAGCAGCCTCCCCTCCTCAGCTACCAAGAAACAGCTATACCCGCTGAGGAAGACACCCTGCTGAGCCAACTGATCAACCGTAGCAGTTTGAGAAACTACCGGACAATCGGAGGTCATAGCCTGTGAAACAGTAACCCCACCCAGGGCCCCACGCCACTGAATCTGACGATAGCTGGCCGAGGCTGCCCTCTCCAGAAACCAGCCGATAAAAGCCAGCCAAAGACCGCTAAACCAGTCACGAAAGATAAACATCATCAGAATGCCACCAAGAATGAACAGGTAGCCTACGCCCTGCCCCACTCGCGCGGCAATCCGGGTGGAGCGCTTATAATCGTCAGTAACCCGCCACAGGATGGAACGAAAAACACGTCCGCCATCCAGTGGAAAGCCCGGAATCAAGTTAAACACCGCCAGGATAACATTTACATAAGCCAGCCAATAAGCTATAGCCGCCACAGGCTCAAACACGCCCCGGGTAAACAAATAAAGCAAACCAAACAAGCCACCGATTATCAAACTAGAGGCAGGCCCGGCCACT